>NZ_CAKJTP010000052.1:13548-22951 GCF_917627335.1 Protofrankia sp. CiT1
CGGTGGCGGTCAGATCCAGCCTGGGAACCACATGCGGACACGCCATGCCGAGGTCGGGATCACCTGTGCGGTCATGATCGGATAGAAGTAGACGAACAGCAGCACGACAATGATCGTGTAGACGCCGACCGCCAGCGACCCGGCAAGGCGGCGCGTTTCCGAAGCTGTCCGGGAGCCCAACGCGACACCCGCGAGCGCGGTCAGGCCGAGTACAAGGAACGGCAGCAGGGGCAGGGCGTAGAACAGGAACATCGTCCGGCCGGGGAAGGCGAGCCAGGGCAGGAAGGATGTGCCGAAGCCGACCAGTACGAGAGCCGCCCGCCAGTCACGGCGGCTCGCCCACAGCGCGAGGACACCGACCAGAGCGAGCGTGCCGAACCACCAGATCGCCGGGTTGCCGATCGCCAGGATCTCCCGGGAGCAACCGGCCTGGGCCGTGCAGCCGGACTCGGAGACCTTGGGCGCGCTGTAGTAGTAGGCGACCGGGCGCCCCAGCAGCAGCCAGCTCAGTGGCTTGGAGGCATACGGATGCGAGGCATTGAGGTGCTCGTGGAACTGGTAGATCTGCATCTGGTAGTCCCACCAGCTGTGCAGGGCCGCCCACCTGCCGGTACCGAAACGGTGGCGGTTGTACCCTCCGTCGGTGACGAACCAGCCGGTCCACGTCGCGAAGAAGGTCACCACCGGAAGGACGAGAAAGCTCACCCCCCAGATCGGGGTGTCCCGGGCCAGCGCGGCCAGGACCGGCCGGCGCACACCCGCCGTCCGGCGCGCACCCATGTCCCAGGCGATGGCGAGCGCGGCAAACCCGACGATCGTGTAGACCGCGCTCCATTTCACGCCCATGGCCGCGCCCAGAAACAGCCCGCAGGCCAGTCGCCACGGGCGTATGCCGAGCCACGGGCCACGGCCGGACAGGGCCCGGCCGCCGGACTCGCTCCCACCGGTGGCAGCGCTGTCAGCACCGGCAGTATCGGCAGCGCTGCCACCGGTCCGGCCACGGCCAGCCTTCGCCAGCCGGGCCGCCAGCCGGGCGCGGCCATCGTCCCGGTCGAGAACCAGACACGCCAGGGCCAGCACAAGACCTGTCAGCAGGAAGATGTCGAGAATCCCGATCCTGCTCTGGACGAACTCCAGCCCGTCGAAGGCGAGCAGGAGCCCGGCGAAGCAGCCGAGCAGAGTCGAGCGGAACATCCGCCTGGCGGTACGGGCGAAGACGACAACCACGAGCGTTCCCGCGACAGCGGAGGCGAAGCGCCAGCCCAGCTCGGGGTTGCCGTGCCGGGCCCCGGCACAGTCGGTGTAGCCGAAGAACCACTCGGACGCGGCCATCAGCCACTTGCCGAGCGGGGGGTGGACGACGAAGCCAGGGCCGTCACAGCCGCTCTTGATGTCGCTCAGCTCGTAGCCGTGGGTCATCAGGCTGTAGGCGTCGTGGGTGTAGTAGACCTCGTCGAAGTAGATACCACGCGGTTGGGTGAGCTGCCAGAACCTCAGGACACCGGCGACCGCGGCAATCGCGAGCGAGGCGAGCCAACCGATCAGCCGGTCGGTCGGCATCGGCGGTGCCAGCCGGTCCGCCAGCGTCGGGCCGCCGGCAGGGGCCAGGGCAGCCCCGGAGGGCCGCGTGCCGCCGCCGTCCAGGGCTGGATATGTCGTTGTCACCGCCACCGCATCAATGTAGGTCGTGCTCCTGGCACACTCGGTGGGTGTCCGGGACTCTGGTGCTCTGCGGTGCGCCGATCGGTGATGTCCGCGATGCCAGCCCGCGGCTTGGCGAGATCCTCGCGGCCGCCGACATCGTCGCCGCGGAGGACACCCGCCGGCTGCGCCGGCTGGCCGCCGCGCTCGGCGTCACCATCTCCGGGCGGGTTGTCTCCTGCTTCGACGCGAACGAGGCGTCCCGCGCGGACTTCCTGCTCGCCCAGCTGAGCGCCGGCGCCACGGTGGCGCTCATCACGGACGCGGGCATGCCTGCCGTCTCGGACCCGGGGTTTCGGGTGGTGGCCGCCGCGGCCGCGGCCGGTGTGCCGGTCACGGTCGTGCCAGGCCCCTCCGCGGTGACCGCCGCGCTCGCTGTCAGCGGGCTGCCCACGGACCGTTGGGTGTTCGAGGGGTTCCTGCCGCGCCGGCGGGGCGAGCGCCGGTCGCGCCTGACCGAGCTTACTGAGGAGCGGCGCACACTGGTCATCCTGGAGGCTCCGCACCGGTTGCCCGTGACATTGGACGATCTTACCGTGGCCTTCGGGGCTGATCGCAGGGGCGTGCTCTGCCGGGAACTGACCAAGACCTGGGAGGAGATCGTCCGGGACGATCTCGCCGGTCTCAGCGAGTGGGCGCGCGGCCGGGAGATCCGGGGGGAGATCACCCTGGTGGTGGCGGGCGCGCCGCAGGTGTCTCCAGCCACTCGGGCAATGGTCGCCGGGACGCCGGCCGCGGCGGCCTTCGCCGCGGCGCTCGCCGCCGAGGTCACAGGTCACGAAACCAGCGGGACAGCCCGCAAGGAGGCCATCGCGGCGGTGGCGGCGGCCCGCGGAGTGCCGCGTCGCGTGGTCTACGACGCTGTGGTCGCGGCTAAGAGGCTCCGACAATAGGGGACGCGGCGTCGCGGGGCCAAGCGGTGCGTTCTGTCCGTGCCTGATCGAGATCAACAGCTGCGTTGGATGGTCAGCGCCTTCGCCGTCGCGCCCCACTCGTAAATGATCATATATGGCCAGGTGTACCACGGCGGTGCCGCGGTGGCCAACAGGATGCGTCCGGCGTAGCAGCGGTTCAGCCGAAGCCGCGCTCTGGTGCCCTGCGGGGTCCCCGCGACGACCAGTACGGACCGCCAGTTGTAACGGGCGGCGAGCTGCGCGGTCATCCGGGCTTCACCCTGGGTGGTCAGCGGGTCCGGCCGGAAGCAGATCACCTGTACGCTGGGCACCGCGACCGGGCAGCGGTCCTGGCCGAACGGGTTTGAGACGGCGAGCATCGGCGCGTACCCGGCCCGGGTGAGCTCGACCGCCCTGGCCAGCCGGCCCGGGCTGCCCGCGTACATCACGATTGCGTCGACCCGTTGCGGCGGGTCCGTGGCCGGCCAGACGAACAGCCGCGCGGTCGCGATGAGGAACACCACCGCGGCCGCGGCAAAGGCGATCAGGCGCCGGGAGCGCCGTTGCCGTACGTCCACCGGTGTCACGCGGCTTCGGGCCACGGCTGGCCGCCGCGGCGGTGCGGGTAGCGCAGCGGGGCCCGCAAGCGGTCGGGAGGCCAGACCGCGGCGGCCACGCCGTCCTGCCACTGCACCAGATGACCATGATGCCCGATCTGCAGTCCGGTGGCGGGGTCGAGGCGGAAGCGGCCCAACACGGTGGACGTGTCGAGCGCACGTGCCGCGGCGAGCACGGAGAAGTCGTCGATCTGGCCGAGCGACCGCACGCAGCGCCCGAGGAGCAGCCCGGCGGTGAACGCCGCCGCCGCTGCCGCCGACGGCGGCTGGCCGTGCATGTGCTGGTAGCGGTTCACGAACTCGGACACGCTCGGGCCGGTGCCGGCCTGGGCGGGTAGTTGTGGCGACCAGGTTCGTGGGCCCAGCA
Organism: Protofrankia sp. CiT1; assembly: GCF_917627335.1. Lineage (NCBI taxonomy): Bacteria > Bacillati > Actinomycetota > Actinomycetes > Frankiales > Frankiaceae > Protofrankia > Protofrankia sp. CiT1. The sequence continues at coordinate 17,127 of NZ_CAKJTP010000052.1, forward strand.
GCCCCTCACGATGATCACCCATGGTGGTCAGGGCGTCATCATGCCCGGCGGTCGAGAACGCGGCGGCCCGCCACGGCCGGCGCAGCAGGATCTCAGCCGCGGCGGCCTCGTCGTCGGGGCCAGCCTGGACGATCAGGACGTCCGCCGGTGGTAGCCGCCGCGCCGCGGCCTGTGCCTGCCCAGGCCGAAAGACGCTGGAGACCACTTCGAAGCCCCGGGCTGCCGCCGCGGCGCGCGTCACGGAGACGACCTCCAGCGACCAGTCGCCGGCAGCCACCATCAACGCGAGCTTACGTGCCCGCCGGTCGGCGGCGCGGACGGCAGCGAGAACCCCGCGCGTCCAGGTGGCCTGTGGGGCGGTCACGTTGATGACGTTGGGGAAGGCCTGGCGGACGAAGCGCGTCGACGGTGCCGCGATGTTGAACACCACGCGGTCGGTTGCGGCGAACGCCGCGAGCGCGGCCCGCGGCCCGTGCGGGCCGAAGATCGCAGCAGGATTGGCGGCCACGGCGGACCGGATCGCCGCCGCGGGGTGCGGGTGGGCGTCGTAGGCGGTGACGTGGACCTCGTCCCACGCCGGTGGCACGTGCTCGTCACGCGCCCACAGCGTGGCGGCATGCAGCGCGGCCAGACCGGGCGCGGCCGCCGGGCCGGTCAGAGACGTCACGAGTGCGACGGTGAGCGGTGAGGGCATCAGTATCTGTTTACCAGGCGATGGGCCGGCGGCACCTCGGCCGTACCAGGACGCGGTACAAGGGACGTGGTCACGACACCGCAGCCCGGTTGCGCGCGGTCCGTAGGATCGACCGCGATGGCACACGTGCCAACGGCGCGGTTGTCGTCCGGCACCGGTGGCAGCGGTGGCAGCGGCAGGCGGTACCGGACGCTGGCGGCGCCTTCCGAAGCGCCTGGCCGAGGGCGGTGCGATCGTTGTTCCGTTCAACCGGGGCCTCGTGAGGGGCACCGGCGGGGACAGCGCGGTGAAGCGCGGTGGAGATGGAACGGAAGGGCAGGTGGCCTGGCCAGATGGCACGGGATGCCGGACGTCGTGGCGACCCGCCGCAGCCACCGGAACCGCTGGCGGTAGAGGTGATCGACAGCCACTGCCATCTTGACATCATGGGTGGTGATGTGGCGCATGCGGTTGCCGTGGCGCGCGCTGTCGGCATCCGGCGGATGGTCAGCGTGGGGATCGACCTGGCGACCAGCCGTTGGCAGGCGCGGGCCGCGGCCGAGCATCCCGATGTGTACGCGGCGGTCGCGATCCACCCGAACGACGCCGCCGACGGTGTCGACGAACAGACGTTCGCGGAGATCGCCGAGTTGGCCACCATGCCGAAGGTACGGGCGGTTGGCGAGACCGGTCTGGACTACTACCGCACGCCGCCCGAGCGGCACGCCGCCCAGCAGGAGAGCTTCCGCCGTCACATCGCGATCGCCAAGCGGACCGGCCGTACCCTCATGATCCATGACCGGGAGGCGCATGACGACACGCTGCGCATCCTCGCCGAGGAAGGCGCGCCGGACCAGGTGGTCTTCCATGCCTTCTCCGGCGACGCGGTCATGGCGAAGAGCTGCGCGGACGCCGGTTACGTGATGTCGTTCGCCGGTAACCTGACTTTCAGGAACGCGGGTAACCTGCGGGACGCCGCCGCCGTCGCCCCTCGTGACCTGCTCCTCGTCGAGACCGACGCGCCGTTCCTGACACCGGAGCCGTGGCGGGGCCGGCCGAACAGCCCGTATCTGGTACCGCTGACGTTGCGGGCGCTCGCCGCTGCCCGCGGCGAGGATGTCGACACACTCGCCGCGGCGGTAGCCGCCACGTCTGAGCGGATGTTCGGGCCCTGGTAGGCCCCGGCCACGTTGCCCGGGAGGCAGGCTTCGGAGGCGACGGGCTGCTGACGCCGGTCGCTGTGCGTGCTATCGCTGACGATCTGGGTGTGCGACCGGCAAAACGGTGGGGCCAGAACTTCCTCGTCGACCCGAACACGGTCCGCCGCTTGGTGCGTCTGGCTGCGGCCGGATCCGATGAGACGGTCCTGGAGATCGGTCCTGGGCTTGGTTCGCTGACTCTCGGGCTGCTTGCGGCCGCGGGCCGCGTCGTCGCGGTCGAGGTGGACACGCTGCTTGCCGAGGCCCTGCCGGCGACTGCCACGGCCCGGCTCGGCCCGGCTGTGGCGTCCCGGCTGACCGTCGTGGCCGCCGACGGGCTACGTCTCGTTCCCGCGGACCTGCCCGGTGACCCACCGGATGTCCTCGCCGCGAACCTGCCGTACAACGTGGCGGTGCCGCTCCTGCTCGGTGTTCTTGAACGCTTCCCGTCGATTGGGCGGGGGCTGGTCATGGTGCAGGCTGAGGTCGCGGACCGGCTGACCGCGGCGCCGGGCGGCCGGGTGTACGGCGTGCCGAGCGTGAAGGTCGCCTGGTACGCCTCGGCGCGCCCGGCCGGCGCGGTGCCGCGCGCGGTGTTCTGGCCGCGGCCGAACGTCGACTCATCCCTGGTCGCGTTCACCAGGCGCGAGGTTCCAGGGCCGCCGGAACTGCGCGGGTCTGTGTTCGCCGCGGTGGACGCGGCCTTCGCGCAGCGCCGCAAGACCCTGCGGACGGCGCTTGGCGGTTGGGCGGGCTCGTCCGCCGAGGTCGACCGCCTGGCCCGAGCCGTGGGGGTCGACCCGTCCGCCCGCGGCGAGACCCTGGACGTCACGGACTTCACCCGCCTCGCCGTCGCCCGGTCCGTTGACCCACCCGCCTGCGGTGGCTGATCTGGGCCGCTGTGTTCCGAGTTTGCGGTGGGTCAAGTGTCCTGCGGTGTCAGCCCGGTCATATTGTTCCATCGCTGCCGTCGGGTCAGGGTGGAAGTAGGTGCGTTCGTGTCCGGAGACGCAGAGCTGTCCGAAGATACCGGACCGTCGGCCGTGGGGGGCGGCTGGACGCTGCTTCCCTGGGACGGTGACCCTGGATCTGATCGGTCGTCTGTTGCCGCGGCCACGGCGGGCCCGCCCACCCGGCATCGACGGCTGCGGCGGTCCAGCGGCGCTGGCGGCGGCAGGCGGGCGGGGGCCAGGGCTGCCATAGGCCTGTGCGGGTTTGGCGCGGTCCTCGGCATTGTTCTCGTGGTGGCTGGTCACCGTCCGGATGAAATGGCGGATCAGCCGGTCGCCGGCGTGCGCTCAGAGCGCCCCGAGGCGATCGACAACCAACCCCGGTTGCCGACGTCGGTGGATGCTGGACCCTCCATCGCTGCGGGTGGGACTACGTCGGCTGTGACCGCGCCCGCTAGCGGCCCGGTCTCCCAGGCTGCGACTGTGGTCCGGTCTGCCGGGCCGACGTCGGTCTCAGCGGCGCCGGCCACGACGCCGGCCGCTGGGGTCCAGTCGTCTGCACCGGTACCGGGCATGACCGTGTTGCTGCCCTCCGCCCAACCGTCCTCCACCCTGTTGCTCGCCCCGTCATGCCGCGCCGGTCGTGGCCACGGGCATCAGACACCCGACTGCCAGATCGGCTGAGAATTCCTGGTCGCCCGACGGGGTGGAAATGTCGGACCAGACACCTATCCTGAACATATGTTCGAATCGTCTGATGGGTGTGCCGACCCAGGCCCGGCTGGTCCAGGCCCGGCGACCGCCCTCGACCTCGACGGCGTGGACATCGAGGGGCTGGACGCGTCCACCTGCCTGACCCTGATGGCCACCATCACCCGCCAACGCGCCGCCCTCGACGCGGTCATGCTCCGCACGCAGGGCCGCTTCGCCCACCTACGCCCCGAAACCGGCCCACAACGGCCCTTCGGGGAATTCGCCCCGGACGAAGTCGCCGCCGAACTCAACCTGTCCTACAACGCCGCCGCCACCCAACTCGCACTCGCCCACGCCGTAACCCACCGGCTACCCGCAACCCTGGCCGCCCTGGCCGCCGGCATCCTCGATCTGGGCCGGGTCCGCGCCGTCGCCGACGCCACCGAACCGCTCTCCGACGCCCACGCCGCCGCAGTCGAGGCGAGGGTCCTGGCCCACGGCGGACGAGCCAGCCACGCGGCGTTCCGCCAGGCGTTGCGCCGCGCGGTGCTTGCGATCGACCCCGACGGCGCCACACAACGCCACGAACTCCAACGCCGAGGGCGCCGGGTCGGCCTCCAGCCGTTGGAGGAAGGGATGGCCGAGCTCTCGGCGTTCCTGGCCGCCCCCGACGCCCAAGCCGCCTACCAGCGCATCGACGCCCTGGCCCGCCGCGCCGGCGACGCGCAGGATGTCCGGAGTATGGACGAACGCCGCGCCGACGTCCTCACCGACATTCTGCTGGGCCGCCACCACGACGACGACCCGGTCCGCGTCGAGGTCGGAGTGCTGATTCCACTAGGCACCCTGGCGGGGCTGGCCGACACCCCCGGCGAACTGGCCGGCTACGGACCGATCCCGGCCGGGCTCGCCCGCGACCTGGCCGCCAACGCAACCTGGCGACGGCTACTCACCGACCCGGTCGACGGCCACGTCGTCGACGTCGGACGACGCCGATTCCCCTCACCCGCACTGGCCCGCCAGATCCGGGCCCGGGACTGGGTCTGCCGATTCCCGGGATGCCGAACGCCCGCCACCATCTGCGATCTCGACCATGTGCGGGCCTATACCGCGGGCGGCAGCACCGAAGCAGCCAATCTGCTCACGCTATGCCGACATCATCACCGGTTGAAGCACGACGGGACCTGGACCGTCGAAGTAACCGAAACCGGCACGGCCACCTGGACCAGTCCGGAACTACGCGTCTACCAGACCGAACCCGAACCCCACCCGGAACCGCCGCGCACCCCGCAACCGGACCCAGAACCCGAGCCGCCACCCTTCTGACCGGGACACGGCTGCCGGACTCTGATCGAAAATTGCTGGCCGACCACTAAGCAGGGCTGGTCAGTACACGCGGTCACCGTGGCCGGGGTGCGGGATGAGCTGGATTTCGGTGGCGAGGTCCGCGCGGGACAGGGCACCACGCGCATGCGGCAGAGCGGCCCGTTCGATATCGGCTCGGATCCGGCGGACGTCCGTGCTTGGCTTCATGGTCACCACTACCCGTAGCAACGGTCGCTTCCCCGTGCCGAGCAGCCGCGCGCGCACCTGCCGGACGCCCGGCAGCGTAGCCAGTTCGCCTTCCACCGCGCCGGTGAAGGCTCGCGCGTTCACCCGGACGCGCCCGAAGGTGTCGTCGACGACATACAGGCCGGGCAGGTTCCCGGTGGACTTCTGTAGCCACAGCCAGGCGAGCGCCAGCAGGACAACCAGACCCGTGACCGCTCCGGCAACTGGCCAGAACCACACATGCTCGGCGGCAAAGGAGCGGTTCTGCGCGGTGAGCCCATACCGGGCCGCGACGTCATCCCCGAACACCCCCCGACCGGCGAGCAGCGCGACGGCCCCACCGCCCAGGCACACCAGCCCCAACAGAACGAACACCACCCGGTTCAGCAGATCGACTCCAGGGGCGAACGGCTGCCTGCGTGGCCGGGACATCTTCGCCGATCCGGTCGGCTCGATCATGCTTACCTCGTCCGGCTGAATCGGTGGACCGAGCTGGGGGATCGGGCTGTCCATGGTTCGTGCGCTCGTGGGGCTCACGGTTGCGTTCATGTGTGGTCCTTTTTCCGCTCCTCGTTCCGGGCGTCCCGCCGGGTGCCTTCCGGATCGGGTTTGGTCAGATCGAGGCCGACCGGGTGCTGCCTGGCCCGCTCACCCATGGTTGAAACATCGAAGATTGCTTTCGTGGTTGCCGGGGCCGGTGAGGGACCGCTCGAGCCGGTGGGGGCGGGGTCCTGCCGCGCGTCCGCCGGTGGCGGTGGC
>NZ_CAKJTP010000052.1:23168-28661 GCF_917627335.1 Protofrankia sp. CiT1
CACCGTCAGCTTCACTTTCGGGGGCGACGCCAACTCGAAGGAGGCCAGCCGTTCGCGGATCTCGTCACGCACCTGTCCCGGCGCGTCCGGGTTGATCCGGGGACTGCTCTCGATCGTCACTTTGGCGGTGCGCCGCCGGAGCCGGACCTTTGCTCGGGTCACGCCGTCGATGTCTTCGGCCGCGCTGGCGAGCGCACGGGCGATGCCGCGCCCGGCGGCGAAGGTGGCCGTCCCGGTCGGGGACGGCCGTACGGCGAACCATTGCAGCCGGCCGCGCCGCAGCCCCAGCACAAGCAGCAGGATCCCACCGGCACCGAGGATGACGCCGAGCACGGTCGGCCCTGTGTCGGACCAGGTGTTGCGTGCCATGGCGGCCGTTATCGACTGCCAGTCGACGATGGCGTACCCGTCGTCGAGGGCCGCGCTGACCATCTCGATGATCGCGATGACCCCGACCGCCGCGATGACCGCCGCAAGCAGCGCCGCGACAATCCGGTTTGTCACGCGCACGATGGTGACCTCCCGTGAGCTACCGTGCCCGGCTGCTCGGGCCGGCGTCGAACTCGAAAGCGGACACGTCGATGTCGATGTGGGTCACCCGTAGGCCGGCCAGGTCGGCCACCTGTCGGGTCACGCTGGTGCGTACCGCTTCACATACCTCAACAATCCGGACAGGATACCGTACGGACAACGACATGGAGATCGAAGCGGTACCTCGGCCGACGCGCGCTGACACCTGCGGGGGACGCTCGTCGGTGGCCTGCCGCCGCCCTCGGCCGGGATGCCGCTGTCCCAGCCCACCGACGGTTTCGACATCCAGCGCGGCCTGGGCCGCGATTTTCTCGATGACGCCGCTGGCGACGACCAGGTTTCCCCGGACCACGTTCTCGGCGCGGCGCGTTCCAGCGCGTGTCATCGCGTATCGCGGCGTTCACCGCCGCCGACATAGCGGTTGATATCGATCTCGCCGTCCAGGATCTTGCCTATGAACAGGCCGATCGCCCCGAAGACGAGGACGATCAGGAACTCGCCGAAATCACCGAAGGCGAGCGCGAGACCGGAGATCAATCCGGTGATGAGACCGATTGCGCTCGAACGCATCGAAGCCTCCTTGCTAGACGGTCGTACGTGCTGGTAGGCCCATAGCCGTTGCTGCTAGGCCCGTAGCCACGAGCCCACGGGTCCACGAGCTGGGCCTGCCGCCGGGGCGCGCGCCGCGGCCCGGCGGGCGGGCGTTAACGTACTCGTGGGGACTTTTGCGATCTTCGCCAGAGCCGCTGTACACGACGCTCGTGCGGGTGGTACTCGCGCAAGCGGTGCCGGTGTGCCCACTGTCCACGCAGCCAGTAAGCGATGATCTCGAACCCGGTCCGCCGATGGTAGCCGCTCACTTCGGCACATCCGGTCCGGGGCGGCCGTTCCGGTCGCCGAGCCCGCAGGCCAGCCATGAACACAGCGGGGTCGCCGCCTCTGTCCGGGTGGTTCTCCCGGATGAAGCGACGTGCCTCGGCGCGTCGGGCGGCGGCATCCGCCGCCCCGTCCAGCCGCGCTGGCCCGGACTGGCCGGTGGCGGGCCCGACCGGCCTGTCGGTCATTGTTTTCCGGCCCTGGTGCTTGTACGGGTCGTTCCAGCCGCGGCCGACTTGGTCATGGCCGTCTTCCCCCGGGCCGCCCTGCCGCCGGCCGTGCCGCGGGTGTGCGTTCCACCGGTGCCGCGCGGCTGGCCGGCGGGCCTGGTGACGGGCCTGTCAGGGAGGATCTCGAGATCGTCGACGAGCACGTCGATCCGCTCGCACTCCGGAGCCACCGCGGTGACCGCGCTCCGGACCTGGCTGGCGATCTCGGCAATCGTCGGCCCGAACTGGCCGACGACATGGATGGCGACCCCACCCAGTACCTTGCGGACGCCGACGACGCGCTGGCCGGGCAGATACGTGACCACGTTGCCGCTGGCTCCGGGAGACAGCGCGGCGACCGCGGAGCACCGGGCAACCGCGGCCGCGATCGCGGCCGGCCGCGCGGACACAACCAAGCGGGCCATGACTGCTACTGCACCCGGGCCTGCTTGTCGTCATCATCTTCGGGGATGTAGACGTCATCAACAGCGATGTTGACTTCGGTCACCTCCAGACCGGTCATTCCCTCGACCGAGCTGACGACGTTGCCGCGGATCGCCTGTGCGAGATCCACGATCGACACGCCGTAGTCGACCACGACGTCGAGATCTATTGCCGCCTGCCGCTCGCCGACCTCGACACCGACTCCCTGCGAGACGTTGCGGCCGGACGAGCCGGGGATACGCTGGCGCAGCGAACCGACCGCGCGGGCGCTGCCGGAGCCGAGATTGTGCACGCCTTCGACCTCGCGGGTCGCCACGCCCGCGATCTTGCGGACGACCGAGTCCGCGATGGCAGTCCTGCCTTGGCTTGTCACGAGTTCGGTGGTGCTCCGCCGGGACACGCCGGCCCCGTCGCGGTGGGCTGTCTCGCGGGTCACGGGAGCGGTTTTCTCGGTGGTTGTCGTGCTCATGACGTGCCTCCGCAATCGTTGGAGTCGTGGGGATGGATCCCTCGGCTTTCCGGAGATCTCCGGCCGGGCGGGCCCCGTGGCCAGCGGCCGCTGGCCGTCCACAGGCGACAGCCGGTCGTGCTCGGCGCGCTCAACCAGCTGGTATGCAGCGTCCTACCCGGTGGTGAGGGGGCCACTCGCGTCCGGCCGGCCGGATAGGTTCGTTGGTGCCCGGTCGGAACACGCCCCACAAGTGAGTGAAGGAGCGTCCGCTGCCTCGGTCTCATCCGCACCCTTCGGGTGCGCCCGGCCCCGGTCGGTCGTCTGTGCCCGCCCAGGGCAACCGGGTGACCGTCCGGTCACCGGCAAAGGTCAACCTGCATCTTGGGGTCGGCCCGCGTCGTGACGACGGCTATCATGCGGTAATTACGATTTTGCAGGCTGTTTCACTCTATGACGACATCACGGTTACGGCTGCCCCGGACGGCGTCACCGACCCGGACGCGGTGGAGCCGGTCGTCGCGGTTGAGGTCATCGGGGAGGGTGCCGCGGGTACCACCCCGGCCGCGCTGCCCGGGGACCCGGCCGTGAGCTCGGCGGCGGCCCGGATCTCCCTGGTTCCGACGGGCTCGGACAATCTGGCTGTTCGTGCCGCCCAGGTGCTCGCGGCCCGCGCCGGGGTACGTGGTGCGGGGGCGCGCCTGAGCATGGTCAAGGGCATTCCGGTCGCGGCGGGGATGGCTGGTGGCAGCGCCGACGCGGCCGGGGCGCTGGTCGCCTTCGACACCCTGTGGGGTACTGGCCTGGACCGCTCGGTCCTCGCGGAGCTCGCCGCCGGGCTCGGTAGCGACGTGCCATTCCCCCTGGCCGGGGGGACAGCGCTCGGCACCGGCCGAGGCGAACAGCTGACGCCGGTCCTCGGGCGCGGCGAGTACCACTGGGTTTTCGCGCTGGCTGACGGCGGCCTGTCCACCGCGTCCGTCTATGCCGAGTTCGACCGGTTGTCCGAGGGGCGTCTGCGCACCGAGCCCACGCCGCCTGGCGGGGTACTGGCGGCATTGCGTACCGGAGACCCGGTCGAGCTGGGCAAGGCCCTGGTGAACGATCTGCAGCCGGCCGCGTTGCGGCTGCGCCCGTCGTTGCGCCGCGTGCTGGAAACCGGGACCGAGCTCGGGGCGGTCGGCGCCATCGTCAGCGGCTCCGGGCCGACCTGCGCCTTTCTCGCGCGGGACGCCGCGCAGAGCGTAGCTCTGGCGGCAAGCCTCGCCGGGATGGGCGTCTGCCGGGCGGTTCGGCGGGCGTACGGCCCGGTCGCCGGTGCCCGTGTGATCGACCCTGGCGTGTCCGGGTGAACCGGGGATGCCTCCTGCCGAGTCAGCTCCGATGAGCGCCACCTGATGAGCGCTGTCCTGGTCACGATGGAGGCGGTGGTGGCCGCCTTCGGCACCCGTGTCCTGCTGGACCGCGTCAGCCTCGGGGTGGCGGCCGGAGAGCGGATCGGGGTGGTCGGCCGCAACGGCGCGGGCAAGAGCACCCTGCTCAAGCTCCTGGCCGGGGAGGCTCACCCCGATGCGGGCCGGGTCGTGCGCACGGGATTCCTGCGCGTCGGTATGCTGTCCCAGGACGACCGGCTCGTGCCCACGGCGACCGTGCGGCAGGCCGTGGTCGGTGACGTGCCCGACCACGTGTGGGCCGCGGATCCGCGTCGCCGGTCGGTGCTCAGCGGGCTGGGCCTGCTCGACCGCCTGGACGACATCGTCGGGCAGTCATCCGGTGGGGAGCGTCGGCGTACCGCCCTGGCCGCGCTGCTCGTCGATGACTTCGACCTGCTGGTACTGGACGAGCCCACCAACCACCTCGACGTCGAGGGCGTCGCGTGGCTCGCGTCCGAGCTGGCCTCCTGGCGTGGCGGGCTGCTCGTCGCAACGCATGACCGGTGGTTCCTCGACGAGGTGTGCGACCGGGTCTGGGAGGTCGTCGACGGCCGGGTGGACGCCTACGACGGCGGCTACAGTGCGTACGTGCTTGCCCGCGCGGAGCGGGCACGGCGGGCTGACGCAGCCGAGGCCCGGCGCCAGAATCTGCTCCGTAAGGAGCTTGCCTGGCTGCGTCGCGGCCCGCCGGCCCGGACCGCCAAGCCGCGCTTCCGCATCGAGGCGGCCAACGCCCTGATCGCTGATGAGCCGCCCGTGCGCGACACCCTTGGCCTGCGCACCTTTGCCGCCTCCCGCCTCGGTAAGGATGTCTTCGATGTCGAGGATGTGACGCTGCGCCTCGGTGACCGGGCGCTGTTCGCGAACATGACGTGGCGGTTGGGCCCGGGGGACCGGGTGGGTCTCGTCGGGATGAACGGGAGCGGGAAGACCACGCTGTTGCGCCTGCTGATCGGTGCGGCGAGCCCGGATTCCGGCAGTGTCCGGGTCGGGCGCAGCGCGCGTCCCGCCCTGCTCACCCAGGAGATCCACGGACTGGACCCGCGGCTGCGGGCGCTGGAGACGGTCCAGGAGGCCGGTCAGGTCCTGGAGGTCGGGCCCCGGCCGAAGCCGTCGGCGCATGCGCGAGGCGCCGCCGGGGACGGCGGGCGGAGCCGGGAGCTGACCGCGGGCCAGCTGCTTGAACAGTTCGGCCTGCCGTCGGCCCGGCAGTGGACACCGGTCGGTGACCTCTCCGGCGGGGAGCGGCGCCGGTTGCAGCTTCTGCGGCTGCTCATGAAGCGACCGAACGTACTGCTCCTGGACGAGCCCACGAACGACCTGGACACCGACACGCTGACCGCGCTGGAGGACATCCTGGACTCATGGCCGGGAACCCTGGTTGTGGTCAGTCATGATCGCTATTTCCTGGAACGGACCTGTGACACGATTGTCGCTCTGTTCGGCGACGGCTCGCTGGTCATGTTGCCCGGCGGGGTCGAGGAGTACCTGTCTCGCCGCCGGGAGCTGGGCGCGGCGGGCGCCGGGCCGCTCACCGGCGCGGACGGCTCGG
>NZ_CAKJTP010000053.1:0-16614 GCF_917627335.1 Protofrankia sp. CiT1
CCGAAGGCGCGGACGCGCCCGCGAGCCCGGCCGCGTGCCGCGCGGCCGCCGGTGGCCCCGGCCGCGTCGGTGGAGGTGCTGCCGTCATCGGGGGTGCTGCCGGTGGCGGGGGCATGACGGCCACAGCGTGCACTGGCCCGGTCGAAGCCCATGGCGCACCGAAGCCGGCTGGCACCAGCCCATGATTCTCGCTCGGGCGGCCTGGCGGCCTGCCGCCCTGGACGAAGCCCCCGGCGGCACCAAAGCCATGTGATCCACCGGATCCGGGCGGTGCACCGGCAGCGCCACCCGTCGACCCGCCGGCTGTCGCGATGGTGATCCGCCAGGTCCCGCCCAGAATTTCGGTCAGCGCGGCGCGTAGGACCTCGATGTTGCTGCCCTGGCCGAACATCCGGGCGATCGTCGCGACCGTGAACGCGAGGATGACCTCGTCACCACGAACATCGGTGACGGAGGCGTACTCCTGAAGCAGGGCATGGGTGGCGGGCTTGCGCGACCTGGCCGCACGTAGCACGTCATCCCACGCCGCGTGCAGCCGTCCCACCTCGGTCCCAGTGGTGGATGGTGTCACCGCGGTGGCGCCGGATGTGAGTGATGGGCGTGCTCCGGCCGCGGGACCCCCGGAAGATCGAGCGGGGGAGGGCGGTTCTGCCGGGCCCGGGGCAACCGTGGGAACGGGCTTTCCGGCGGCGGCCGGAACCGGAGTGGATGCTGTCTGCATGTGCGCGGCCGGCCGCGATGGTCCCGGGCTGCCGGTCGCTGCCGTGGCATGCGCCGGACCGGCGCCGCCGCCCGCGTCCGCTTGCCGTTCCAACCGCTCGAGGCGGACCAACAGGGCCGATGGGTCGGACCCGGCAGCGGGTAGCAGCGTCCGTGCCATGACCAGTTCGAGCAGCAGCCGCGGGCTGGTCGTCCCGCGCATCTCCTTGAGACCGGCATGCACGACATCCGCGGCCCGGGAAAGCTCGGCCGGGCCCATCCGGCCGCACTGGCTGCCCATCCGCTCAAGCTGGTCGGCCGAGTAGTTCTCCAGCAGCCCCTTGGCGGGAGCGTCCGGCACCGCCGCAAGGATGATCAAATCTCGTAGCCGTTCCAACAGATCTATGGCGAAACGGCGGGGGTCGTGCCCGGAGGAGACGACCTTGTCGACAACGGTGAACGCGGTGGCGCCGTCCCGCGCGGCAAGGGCGTCGACCGCTTCGTCCAGCAGGACGCCATCGGTCATCCCGAGTAACGCGACCGCCCGATCGTAGGAAAGGCCATCCGGCCCGGCACCGGCGAGCAGCTGGTCGAGCACGGACAGCGAGTCACGCACGGAGCCAGCGCCGGCTCGCACCACCAGCGGCAGCACCGCCGGGTCGACGTCGACCCCCTCCGAAGCGCAGACCGACGTGAGGTGGTCGCGCAGTGCCCCGGGCGGCACGAGTCGGAACGCGTAGTGATGGGTGCGGGAGCGGATGGTGGCGATGACCTTGTCGGGCTCGGTGGTCGCGAACACGAACTTCAGGTAAGAGGGTGGTTCTTCGACGACTTTGAGCAGGGCGTTGAAAGCCGCCGCTGTGACCATGTGGGCCTCGTCGACGACATACACCTTGAACCGCGCCGAGGCTGGCGCGAAGAAAGCACGTTCCCGCAGATCGCGGGCATCATCCACCAGCCCGTGGGAGGCGGCGTCGATCTCGGTGACGTCCATGGACATACCGCGACGGATCGACACGCACTGCTCGCACACTCCGCACGGTTCGGGCGTCGGTCCGTTCACGCAGTTCAGGGATGCGGCGAGGATGCGTGCGGATGACGTCTTGCCACATCCACGCGGGCCGCTGAACAGGTAGGCGTGGTGGAGGCGGCCGGTCCGTAGCGCCTGCATGAGCGCGCCGGTGACGTGCTCCTGGCCGACGACCTGGGCAAAGGTCGCTGGGCGGTACCGGTTGTACAGCGCGCCGCTCACACGATCACCGGCCTACTCCGTCGCTCGCTCCGTCGGCATCCCGGGCGTTGCCAGGGATCAGGGCTCTCGTCGGGCTCATGGCCCCGCGAAGAGGACGACCCCTCGCACACCCGCCAGAGCCTGCTTACCCTTGCTGCCTTCCGGCCCTGGGGGAGTTCACGAGGGTGACGCCGCGCGAGGGGTCTGCAAGGGAGTCTAAGGCCTGCTGGATGGATCTTCAGCGGCGCATCGGTGATCCGCGAGTCATCGTTTGGCTGAGCGTAATGGATCTTGATGCCCGGCGGCGTTGATGCCGCTGGGATCCGATAAGCTCGTCAGCGGAGGATTCGCCTAGTGGCCTAGGGCGCACGCTTGGAAAGCGTGTTGGGGGCAACCCCTCGAGGGTTCGAATCCCTCATCCTCCGCAGCGATCATGCAGCTCTGTCAGGGCAGGGGCCGCAGGCCTTCCGATTATGAGAACCGATCCCTGATCGTGTGGTCTTGTTTCTGGTCTCATTCGCCCGGCAAGGGCTGCTCGCCCGCGCCAGGGTGCGTCCCACCGCAGCCAGCTGACCATGCCCGCAGCCTCATGCAACATCGGGTCGGTCACATGCTGGTAGCGCCTGCGCATGCCCGAGGACCACCCCATGATCCCCATAACGATCCGGTCCGGCGCCCCCGGCAGAAGCCGGGCCGTCGCCGCGGCAGGCTGCCATGTCGGCAGCATCCGGCATGCCGGCAGGGCCCGTCATGCCGGCAGCATCCGCGTCCGCGGACGTGTCGGCCGCTACGACTGAGCACCACACAGACACGAGCCGTCAAAGAATCTCCGGCCCTGCGCCGCGTGTCCCGACCCTGGAGGGTGATGTGTCATCGAGTAGCCCCACCGGCCTGCCCGGCCAGGTGGGCCTGGGCAGCCGGACAGCCCTGTCGGCGGATCGCCTGCTTGCGCTCGACCAGGCGCACGTCTGGCATCCCTATGGGCCGATGCCCTCCACACATGAGACGTTCCTCGTCGAATCCGCGTCCGGGACACGCCTGCGCCTGGCGAGGCCAGTCGAAGGCAGGTCTGAGCTGATCGACGGAATGTCCTCCTGGTGGGCCGCCATCCACGGCTATGCGCACCCCGCTCTGGACGCCGCCCTGCATGCCCAGGCGGCAAAGATGAGCCACGTGATGTTCGGCGGCCTGACCCACGAGCCGGCGATCAGGCTGGCCGCCCGGCTGGTGGAGATGACGCCTGAGCCGCTGCGCCACGTGTTCCTCACGGACTCCGGCTCCGTGTCCGTCGAGGTCGCCGCCAAGATGGCGATCCAGTACTGGCGGTCGACGGGGCGTCCGGAGAAGGTTCGGCTGATGACCTGGCGCGGGGGCTATCACGGCGACACATTCCATCCGATGTCCGTGTGCGACCCGGTCGGCGGCATGCATCAGCTCTGGAGGCGGGTGCTGCCGGCCCAGGTCTTCGCGGACCAGCCACCCGTCGGCTTCGATGTCCCGACCGACCCGAGGTATCTGGCGGACTTCGCGGACCTGCTGGCCCGCAACGCTGACCAGATCGCGGCGATCATCGTGGAACCCGTGGTCCAGGGTGCCGGTGGGATGACCTTCCACAGCCCCGGCTACGTCCGGGCACTGCGGGAGCTGGCGTGCGACCACAACGTGTTGCTGATCCTTGATGAGATCGCCACCGGCTTCGGGCGTACTGGGAGGCTGTTCGCGGTTGAACACGCCGGTGTCAGCCCCGACATCATGTGTGTGGGGAAGGCTCTGACCGGCGGCTATCTCTCGCTGGCCGCCACCTTGTGCTCCGAGGAGGTCGCCCGGGGGATTTCGCGGGGCGAGATGCCGGTGCTGGCTCACGGCCCGACCTTCATGGGGAACCCGCTCGCCTGTGCGGTAGCCAACGCGTCACTGGACCTGCTCACGGAGGGGGGGTGGGCGGCTTCGGTCGCCCGTATCGAGGCCCGGCTGGCGAGCGGGCTGTCGTCCGTGGCCGCGTTTCCCGGAGTCGCCGATGTGCGGGTCCTGGGCGCGATCGGGGTTGTCCAACTTGATCATCCGGTGGACGTGCCGGCCGCGACCAGGGCCGCGTCGCGCAACGGCGTCTGGCTGCGGCCGTTCCGGGATCTCCTTTACACCATGCCGCCGTTCATCTCGACCGATGCCGACATCAACGCGATCACGTGCGCGCTGCACGCCGCCGCACAGGTCGGTTAAGAGCGCCCGGCAATAGGGGCGTGGATCAAGGAGCGGGGCTGGGGTGCGTGCATCGCGAGGCGGCGGAGGGAGTCACCCTGGTGTTGGGTGGCGACCGACGACAACGACGGGATGCCCCACCCGGACGCCGCGAGCCGGACAGTCCGCTATAACCGGGTACAAGGCGACCGGTATCCACAAGCGGCTCAGTCGCTTGTGAAGCCCAGCGCGCCGGATGCCTCGGAATCGCTGTCGGCGAGGAACTCCCGGCAGCGGGCGGCCTCCTCGGTTTCACCGATGGCGGCGGCGGCACGGCTCAGCGCCGCGAGCGCGCGCAGGAAGCCCTGGTTGGGCTCATGGGACCACGGGATCGGCCCATGCCCGCGCCAACCGGCACGGCGCAGCTGGTCCAGACCGCGGTGGTAGCCGGTCCGCGCGTAGGCGTAGCCCGTGACAGCCGCGCCCGCGTCCAGGGAGCGCTCGGCCAACATCGCCCAGGCAAGGCTTGAGTCCGGGAAGCGGCCCGCGACAGCCTCCGGGGCATCGCCGGCGCTGAGGGCCCTGGCGGCGGCCGGATCGAGAGCGAGCCTTGTCGGAGGCGGACCGCCAAGGAGATCCGGCCGTTCGGGGGATGTCGTCATGAGGCCCATCCTGCCGGATCGCGCTCATGCCGCATCGCGTGGGGAGCTTTCACGCGGCGGACCTGGTGGGAGGGGGGTGGGCCATCAGGTCCGCCGCGGGATCGGGGGCCGAAGCCGACATCGTCTTCGGACAGCCGGGAAACCGTGGTTCAGAGCGCCCGGCAACAGGACTGTCCGGCTCGCGCCGCCCAACACCTCCGTCGCACTCCTCCGCAGCCCTCGCGATCCATCCATCCGGACGCCGCTGTCTGACCGGACACCCTACTGCCGGAGCTTTTTACGCGTGCCCGCGCTCACAGCGCCGACGGGCTGGTGACGGTGATGTCCCAGAGGTTCTTACCGACCACACCGGTCTGTCCGTCGTCGACCCGGGTCAGATAGCTGTACAGCGACGCGAGACCCTGGGATTCCCCGCCGAAGCGGCCGTCCACCTGCAGAATGAACTTCTTCTCACGCATCGTGCTCTGCCAGACGTAAGCGTCAGCGCGAACTTCACCGGCCAGCGCGGTGGAAAGGGTTGTGCCGGCGAAGTTTGACGATGCCAGTTGAGCCTTCGCGCGTTCCAAGGTCATCGGAGGCTGCGCTGGGGCAACCGCCTGCTGGACCACCTCGGTGCTGGGCACGGCTGCCGCTGTCTGCGGTGCTGGGCCGTTGTTGGTCAGGCCCATCTTGACTGAGCAGGACGGCCAGGGGGACCAGCCGCGAGCGTTGTAGAGCTTGTGGGCGGCATCGTCCTGCAGTGCCGGTGGCGCGTCGCTGGGAAGACCGGAATAACCAAGGCCATGCCAGGTCCCGGCGTCGAACTGGTAGGCGCCGTAGAAACCGTTACCGGTATTGATGTGATAGTTGTTACCGGACTCGCACTGGCGGAGTTTGGCGAAGTCGTCGGCGGTCGCGGCGCTCGCTGGGCTGGCCGCGACGGCGAGACCACTGCCCACGAGTGCTGTGACAGCACCGGTGGTGCGCAGGACCTTGACGGCGGTGGACGACTGTTGCGGGGCGCGGTGCCTGCCAACAGACGGCATGTGGGTCGGTCCTTCCCGTCGCCTACGAGGTGAGCTGTCGGGTTCGGGCTGGGAACATGCCCGGCCGGTGACGCCCATGCGCGTCGCCGGCTTCACCCCAAGGACACCGGCGTCTCCGGTATCCGGATGTGGTTCCCCCGATCCCGTCCTAGCGGCTTCGCGGTAGGTCCTGCCGCGGCGGACGGGGACGGGATTCGGCGTCCGTTCGCGCGGCCTCGCCGATCTGGCGAGTGGGGAGGACTCTAGCGAGCCTGGCTCTTTCGAAGCAAATCGGGGTGTCGGATGAACTACATGGATCTGGCCTACATCCCCCGAATGAACTATGTGGGCCAAACTGAGAACTGTACCTGGTGATTGGGAAAGCTCCGCTGGAGGGTTGCTTGTGTTGGGTTTTTGTAACGACGAGTAATCGGGCCGGTCGTTATAGTGTTTATCTGTTGTGTTTGTTGTCACCTTGGTGTGGCCGGCCCGACTCGTCGTGCGCGGGGTCTATATCAGTTTCGTAGCCGTCAGGCGGTAGCTGTTCGGTTCAGGCTCAGCTGAAGGTGGCCGTCCAGGTTTGCGGTCCGCAGATTCCGTCCACCGTCAGGCCCTTGTCAGCCTGGAGATGGCTCGCCGCACCAGCCGACTCCGGTCCGTACTGACCATCAATCTGGATGTTGTAACCAAGACCATTCATCTGCTGCTGCCACGACCGCACGTCCGGTCGCACCTGGTCGACCAGATCGGTGGTCAAAGGCGTGGCAGCGGCAGCGACAGCGGTCGACGGGGTGGCCGCGTTCGCCGCGCGCCATGCCCAACGCGAGGAACCGCTTCTGCCGTATGAGCGTGCCTGCCACGAGCTGCTGTCCGACGAACCGGTGCTGTCTGGGCTGGCGCTGGCGCTGCTTGGACTCGACGAGCTGGCGCCTGACGAGCTGGTGCCCGACAAGCCGGTGCCGGTGCTGTTTGATGACGAGCCGCTGCCTGACGAGCTGGTGCCTGACGAGCCGCTGCCTGACGAGCCGGTGCCTGACGAGCCGCTGCCTGACGAGCCGGTGCCCGACGAGCCGCTGCCCGACGAGCCGCTGCCCGACGAGCTGGCGCCAGCCCCGAGCTGGCCGGCGCTCATGCCCCGGCCACAGACGGGCCACTGGCCGAAGCCGGATTGGGTGGCGAGCTTGAGCGCGGCCTCGTCCTGGGTGCTCGGGGAGGCGCTGCTGGGCAGTCCGGTGTAGCCCAGGCTCTGCCAGGTGCTCAGCGAGAACTGGTATGCGCCGTAATAGCCGTTGCCGGTGTTGGCCGTGTAGTCACCGCCGGACTCGCACTGGCGAAGCCCCTCCCACGTGGTGGCGGCGCTGGCCGGCTGTGACATCGCGATGCCACCACTGATCGCCGCGAGCAGGGCCGGGGTCAGCACCATGGCTCGGGTACGGACCCGGGCCCGGCGAATTCCGCGATGTCGGCCGCGAGAACTTGTACGGGACATATTGGTAATGCCCTTCCCCACGCCTGCGAGGTGAGCTGTCGGGTTCGGGCTGGGACTGCCCGGCCGTTTTCACGGCTTCACCCCGAGGACGCCTGGTATCGACGCCCGGAAGTGGGTCCCCCGTTCCTGCCGCAAGTTTGGTTTTCGTCGGGCGCGGGCAGGATTCGGCGTGCCGCCCGACGTGTCCCCGCCGTATCGACGGGCACGGCGCAGACCATAACCAGCATCGCTGGTGGCTGAACAAGCCGTGAATGCGCTTCGTGACTATGCGCACATCGGGCTGGGTGCTCTTGCCGTATCTCGAGATCGGCTGCTAACGCACGCCGGCGCGCGCTCATCACTTTCCAGCGGCGGAAACCACGGGCAGCGGCGGAGTGGCCACCGTGCCGCAGCTGGCCCGAGTAATACCGCGTGCACCCGGACAGGTTGTTTGCGTAGCCCGCGGCGCCGCATCGAATTCGGGTTCCCAGCACTCATAGCGGGCGTTCACACGACATCGTCCGATGCATTCTGGGGGAACCTGTTTTGAATCTTCTGTCCGGGCGGTCGACAGCGTCGACAGCTGTGATTCAAAACAGGTTCTACGACGGGGAAGGACAGGGCGGCATGGACCGGTGTGGTTGGGTACGAGGATCCGGTGGTGGCCGAAGGAGGCGCGAAAAGCGATGCTCGCGCCTCCTTCGGCCGGTGAGCCGGCCGGCTCAGCCGGTGAGCGAACGCCCGGCGGAGCGCAGGTCCTCGCAGGCCCGCACGACGCGGGCGGCCATGCCGGTCTCGGCCGCCTTGCCGTAGCTGCGGGGGTCGTACTGTTTCTTCACACCGACCTCGCCGTCAACTTTCAGCACTCCGTCATAATTCTTGAAAATATGGTCGACGATCGGCCGAGTGAACGCGTACTGAGTGTCGGTGTCCACATTCATCTTCACAACGCCGTAGTCCAGCGCTTCGCGGATTTCGGCCGGGTCGGAGCCGCTACCGCCGTGAAACACCAGGTCGAACGGCTTGGTATCGGCTGGCAGCCCGAGCTGTCGCGCGACATACTGCTGTCCGTCCCGAAGGATGCTTGGACGGAGTTTCACGTTGCCCGGCTTGTACACACCGTGTACGTTTCCGAAGGTTGCGGCGAGCATGTAGCGGCCCCGTTCGCCGGTGCCGAGAACCTCGGCGGTTCGCCACATATCCGCTGGTGTGGTGTAGAGCTTCTCGTCGATCGCGCCGACGACCCCATCCTCCTCACCGCCGACGACGCCGATCTCCACTTCCAGGACGATCTCAGCCTGGTGGCATTCGATCAGGAGAGCGTCGGCAATCTTGAGATTTTCCTCGAGTTCGACCGCCGAGCCGTCCCACATGTGTGACTGGAAGAGGGGGGGCCTTCCTTCGCTGAGAACCCGTTCCTTGGAGATCGCGAGCAGCGGACGCAGATAAGTGTCGAGTTTGTCCGCCGGGCAGTGATCGGTGTGCAGGGCGATATTGATCGGGTAGGCCTTTGCGACATGATGGGCGAACTCGGCGAGCGCCTGGGCGCCGAGGACCATGTTCTTCACCCTGGTGCCGGAGAGGAAATCGGCGCCACCGGTGGAAACCTGTACGATGCCGTCACTGCCGGCATCGGCGAAGCCCTTCAGCGCGGCGTTCAGGGTCTCGGACGAAGTAACGTTGATCGCCGGGTAGGCGAACGCCTCGGTCTTGGCCCGGTCAAGCATCTGCGCGTAGACGTCCGGGGTGGCGATGGGCATGGGTCTGGCTCCTGTGAGCAGTCGGGTTGCATGTCTGTCCGGTTGGTAATGAACTGATTTGTTCGGCAATCATGGGCGGGAAGCCGCACGATGAGTATGATGAGCGGGTCATCGGGGCGGGCGGGACCCGTGAGTGTGGATGGCCCGTTCGGCGCGGCGCTCTATGCTGGCATCTTCACGCTCGTATTCGTCGACAGCGGCGTCCTTATCGATATCGATTTCTGGCTGCCTGGTGACACGATCCTGTTCGTTGCCGGTCTGCTCGCGGCAGACCCGCACACGGGCATGTCGCACAGTGCGCCCACGTCCGGGATCGTGCTGGCCGCGACCGCTGGCGCCGTAGTCGGTCATGTTACCGCGCCGAGGTCTGGCGGGCCCTGTCTCCAACGGCGTCACGGCCGGATACGTGCCTGTGCTGATGCCCTCTACCAGGGCTTTGGCACTCTGGCCCGGCTTGCGGCCCGGTTTGTCCGACGGATGCGGACGTTTGCCCCTGGGCGTGCGGGAGCGGGCACCACGGCTGGATTGCCGGCGCTGCCGCGATGTTCCCGGTCGCGATGTTCCCGGTCGAGGCGGGGCGAGGCGGCGGTTGAGTTCCAGCGTCGTCGGTATCGCGGGCGGGCCCGTTCCGGCGCTACCGGGGGTAGCTGGCCTGGGCCGCTGGTCGCTTATCCGATACGGCGCGTCCTCGGGCTCCTCAGGCACAGCGATACGCTGGCCCGATCTGCTCATGACTATTCGGTCAAAAGCGATATCAGATGGCTCGCCATGCCTAGTACTCGCTACCCTTGTCCCTGCTGGAGGGGATGCGGAGGGGACACGACGCGGGGGGGACCGACCATACGGAAGGTTCCATGGATCGACATCGCAGACATCGCCGTTCCCGGCAGGGCTGGTCCGGTGCTGTCCTGGCAGTATTCGTTCTTGTTCTTGCCACGACCGGGCTGCTTCTGACTCAGCTTGTCCACGGGGGAGGGCCCGCCGCCGCGGACAATTCGACTGCCTCCTCGGCCCTGATGTCGTCGACATCACCGGTTGAGCTTGCGGCTCAATCTGTATCGCGGCAGATTGTCGACCGCGGCACGGTCAGCGGGACCGTTCAGATTCGCACCGCTGTCCCAGCCGACGCGCAGACGTGGGTGGCCTACGTTCTGCGAGGGCCCGGCACGATCGTCCGGGTGGCGCCGGTTGCCCCATATGAGATCAGTCTCGATACCCGTTCGGTACCTGACGGCATATACACCTTGAACGAGGCCGTGTTCAATGGATCGCGGACCCCGTGGGTACGGACGAGCCGAATGCGGATCATTAACACGCCCGCACCGGCAAGCACCTCGGACGCACATGCGTCGCCCGCACCGGCGATCATCCCGTCGCCGTCGTTCGTGCCGAGCCCGCAGCCGCGGTCCGCGGCGGGCGCGCAGGCCACGGTGACAGATCCCGCGCGCACGGCCGCGCCGGCCATACCGGTCGCCGCCACCGAGGCGGCGCCGGCAGACCCGGTATCCCAGGTGGTAACGCTTACGAACACCGAGCGAGCTAAAGCTGGCTGTGCTCCGCTGACCGTTGACTCCAGGCTGACAGCCGCGGCCCAGGCGCACAGCGATGACATGGCCACCCACAATTACTTCAGTCACACAAGCCAGGACGGCCGGACGCCGTTCCAGCGTATGGCCGCCGCCGGGTACCAGTTCTCGATCGCGGCCGAGAACATCGCGGCTGGGCAGCGCACTCCCGCTGAGGTCATGACCGGCTGGATGAACAGCGCCGGGCACCGTGAGAACATCCTTAACTGCTCGTTGAAGCAGATCGGCGTCGGCTATGGCGTGGGGGGCAGCTACGGGATGTACTGGACGCAGGATTTCGGGACGCCCTAGGAGTCACCGAGCGGGGCCGGGGCGCACGCACCCCAGCCCCGCGTGGCCGCGTCCCCTGTTACCAGTCGCTTTTAACGTATATTTCGCTGCTTGTCGGGCGCTGGCGTACGCCGCATGATGCCGGCAATTGCGTTCGGACGGTCACAGCCATCGGTTCTCAAAAGCGGTTACTCTTGGGTGCCGATCACGTAGGGTCGATATCATGCGACTGGAGCGACCTGTCGACGCGTTGGGCGTGACGGTGCGTTAGGTCTATCTAGTGGATCTTGATGGATCCGGGTGTGTCCGGGCCAGGGAACCCGGTGGATCGTGAACCGATCTTCCGAGAAAGTGGATCCCCGCGGTCTGTGTTTCACCGGGTGGACCCCAGGGGCGAGAGGGGGCGACGTGGTTCGTGCGGTGGTGACCGGCGCTGGCGGATTCATCGGGGACGCGGTTGCGCGGGAGTTCCGGCTACGCGGCTACGACGTCGTGCCGGTAGACGTCCGTCGCGGTCCCGGCATCGTCGTGGCCGACGTCACCCATCCGGGTGACTGGGAGAAGCTCCTTGTCGGAGCGGATCTTGTCGTGCATGCGGCAGCGGTCGGGACAGGCGGCGGCGGCGAACTGACCGCGGTCCGCGCTGGCGTGCCGAGCCGGTCGGTTCCGCTTACGGACGGTGAACTACGCAGGATCACAGTAGCGGGCACGGCCAGCGTCCTGGACGCATGCCAACGTGCTGGTGTCGGCCGCGTTGTCCACATTTCCTGCGTGAGCGTGCTGGGTGGCTCCTTCCCAGCCGAGGCTGACGAGGCCGTGCCCGTCACCATGACAGGCCTGGCGCGGGCTGACGCGCTGGCCGCGGCCGAGCACACGGCAATAGCCGCGGCCGCCCGCGGTCTGGCGGTGACGGTGCTGCGGGCCGGCGACGCGTACGGACCACGGGCGGGCAGATGGACCCTGTGGCCGTTGCTGCTGCTGCGGGCTGGCCGATTCGTTCTGGTGGACTCTGGCCGGGGCGTGCTGAGCCCGGTCCACGTCGACGACCTTGTTTCGGCGATCGCCGCGGTAGCGGACTCCCCGGCGACGGTAGGTGAGATCCTGCATGCTACCGGTGGCACGGGCATCGGGGCAGCCGAGTTTTTCGGCCGGTATGCGCGGATGGCGGGCCTGCCGCTGCCACACTCGGTACCCGCGGCGCTGGTTCGTAGGCTCGACTCGGTCGACCGGCTGCTGATCGAGCGTGGGTGGTTGTCCGGGCGGGTGAGCTCGCGCCTGCATCCTCGATCTTATGTTGATCTTGGCCCCCTTGCGTTGACGGAGCTGACCCGAACGGGTACCTACTCGATCGCAAAGATCAGACGCCTTGCCGGCTGGCAGCCCCGCGTTGGCCTTGACGAGGGGATGGCCCGCACGGAGGTACTGCTCAGAGAGCGGGGACTGCTCGGCGTTGCGGAGCCCGCCAGCCGTGGGTGAGGGGCCGGCCCTGACGACATCCAGGCTGCTCGCGCTTCCCCTGACGGTGTGGAACGCGGGCTTCGTGGCCGAGGAGCTGGGACCGCTGCTGGCGGGTGCGTGTCTGCACCGGGCGCAGGGGATCGCTGTCGACGCGGCGGGCGATCCGACCGCCGCGCTACGGCGGGACCTGCGCCGCCGAGCCGGTGCGGGTCGCGGTGTGATGACGTGGACGGTGCGCGGTGACGACTCAGCGGCTGTCGGGCTGCTGGCGGTGGACGCCATTGACCGGCGTGCCCTGGTGTCGGTGTCCATCGGACGTCCCTACCGGCGTCGGGGGTATGCCACCGAGGCGCTGCGGGCGCTGGCCAGTTGGCTGGAGTTCCGCGGTCCGGTAGTCGTCGAGAGCCGGGTGCGGGTGGGTGACCGCACGGGTGAGCGGCTGGCTGTGGCGACCGCGTTCGTGCCCGCGGACATAGTGCTGGCGGATGGTTGGCGGGTCTGGTTCCGGCCGCCACCTCCGTAGCGTCACCACTGTCCGGGCGGCACGGTCCTGTTCTCATCGTTTTCGTAACTTAGAGTTATCTAACTGGCCCCGATGTTTACCTCGCCGCAGGATGCGGCACCATAGATGCGATGTCGCGAATGGGACGGTGTGGACCAGTCGCCCAGCTCGCGCGTCCGTGTCGGTTGGTCATCGGCGCGTGTCATGGATGGGGGACCGTACGGTTGGCGCGAAGGCGCCTGGGAGGTTCTCAGAGTGAGCGTGGAAACTCATCGTGAAGTCGCACTTACGAACAGTCCGGACGAGGCAGGTCCAGTGCGACCGCGCGGGTCCGAGGTCACGTATGATCATCTGATTATTCCGCCGCATTGGCGCCGTTCGGACGAGTCCGGGCCAGGGGCGTACAATCCACTGTTCCCGGATGATCCGTGTATCGATCCGCATAATCCACAGACCGGTCCCATCACGGGCGCCATGACCGGCCCTCTGCTGGTGGGTACCACCGCTCGTGCGTTCGCCAAGCTCGACGACCTGGTCCGCCTCAATGCCGACGACCGCGCGGTCATCGACGCCCGGCGGGATGACGCTGAGCAGGCCCTGCGGGCGATCTTCCCGCCGCGCTGCGCGTTGCCTCTCGTCGGTGTGGCGACCATCGGTTCCGCGGGGCGTGACACGATGATCCGCCCGCTGGACGAGGTTGACATCTTCGTCGTGTTCAGCGCCGCCAACAGCGCGTGGAAGCGCTTCCGCTGGGACTCACGCGACCTGCTGCTCTGTGTCCGTAACGCGATCGGCGGTGACCGCATCCAGACGATCGGCACGCGTGGCCAGGCCATGCGCATCGTCTACAACTCAGCCCCGGACGTCCATCTCGTGCCCGCCTTCGACCATCCGCGGGCTGGTTATGTCATGCCGGACTGTGTGGGCGGATGGCTGCCGACCCGCCCTGAGCGGCACGCGAGCTGGATGGCGGACGCGGGCCCGCGGGTCGCCTCGGCGGTTCGGCTGCTCAAGGCGTGGAATCGAGTCTGTGGTAGCCATCTGCGTTCGTTCCACCTCGAGGCGCTCGCGGGCAAGGTTCTGATCAACCGTGGGCTCAACACCCGGCAGGCGCTGGCGGAGGTCTTCAGGCACATCGAAACCAAGGGATTCACCGCCTACGACCCGGCGGAGGTCGGCGGTGACCTGTCGACGTACCTGCAGCCGGGCGACTGCGACGCCCTTGCGGAGTCGGTGCGTTTCGCCCGTGCCCATGCTGATGACGCTGTTGAAGCGGAACAGGCGGGCCGGCACGAGGATGCTGTCAACCTGTGGCGGCAGGTATTCGGGCCGGAGTTTCCGACTTTCGGTTAGGGGCTTTCGCGGATATTGGCAGCAGAGTCCCTTCGCGACCGCGGCACGTCCGTGATGGCGGATGCCGCATCCCGGGGCGTGGTCACGGCGTGCTCTGTGTGCCCCAAAGCCCGACCAGGACCTCGACGTTGTTGATGGTCGGTGGCAGAGCCGGCGCCGGCTGTTCCGGGCCGGTCCGGCGGTAGCGTCGCCAGGCGACTCGGCCACCAGATCTTCGGGCCGATGTCGAGCGCCAGCGCGGGGACGAGGATCGAGCGCACCACCAGGGTGTCGAGCAGCACGCCGAACGCCACCAGAAAGCCCACCTCGGCAAGCTGCACCAGCGGCAGGATGAACAGTACCGAGAAGGTGGCCGCCAGCACGACTCCCGCCGAGGTGATGACGCCGCCGGTGACGGCAAGCCCGTGGCGCACTCCCGGCTCGGGGCCGATTCTCTCAGCTTCTTCCCGAACTCTGATCATCAGGAAGATGTTGTAATCGATTCCCAACGCTACCAGGAAGATGAATCCCAGCAGTGGCAGGGAGGGATCGGCACCGGCAAAGCCGAACAGCCAGTCGTACGCGAGCGCGCTGGCGCCGAGCGCGGCCAGGAACGACAGCACCACGGTCGCAATCAGCAGTAACGGGGTGACCACGGCCCTCAGCAGCAGCCCGAGAATCACGGCCAGGACACTCAGGACCACTGGGATGACGACCCGCTGATCGCGCACGGAGGCGGTGCGTACGTCCAGATTCACGGCGGTGGTTCCGCCGACCAGCCCGTCCGCACCGGGTATCGCGTGGACGGCATCCCGGAGCTGTTTAACCGCGTCGAAGGAGGCCTTCGTGTCGGGCGGCGGCGAGAGAATAGCAATGAACTGGACCAGGTTCGCTCCGCGCCCGTTTTCTTCGGCAGCGGTGACCGCGGGATTTCCGCGAATGGTGGCAAGGACGTCGGCCGCGGCCGAGGCGTTGGCAATGATGTATGCCGGCGCGGTCGCGCCAGCCGGGAAACTGCGCTGGGCGAGTTCCTGACCTACCACGGAGTCCACCGGTCCGGTGAATCCCTGATCCCCACGTAGGTTCGTGTTCAGATGTACGGTCGCGAACGCCAGCCCGGTCAGTACCAGCGTGGCCGCGATCCAGACCCGGCGAGGCCGCGCGGCGATTCGAGCGCCGGCCCGTGACCAGAAACCGGGCTCCTCGACCGCTCCCGTGCCGTACCCGGGGATGAACGGCCAGAACAACCGCCGGCCGCACGCGACAAGCACGGCCGGGAGAAGCGTCATTATCGTCACCAGCGCCGCGGCTATACCGATGGCTCCCACCGGGCCGAGACCTCGGTCGGAGTTGAGGTCGCCCAGTAACAGGCACAGCAGGCCCACGATGACGGTCGCGGCGGAGGCGACGACTGCCGGCCCGGCCCGGCGGATAGCGACCCCCATTGCCTCGTGCGCACTTTCGTGCCTGGTCAGTTCCTCTCGGTATCGGGCAATGAGCAGAAGCGCGTAGTCGGTGCCGGCGCCGAATACAAGCACCCGTAATATTCCGGCGCTCTGCCCGTTGACGGTCAGCTCGCCGTACCTGGCCGCGAGATAGGTCAGGGCGGTGGCCACCTGGTCGGCGATGGCGACCGACAGCAGCGGTGCCAGCCACAGGAAAGGGCTGCGGTAGACGATGAGGAGAATGACCGCGACAACCCCACCGGTGACGAACAGCAGGGTGGTATCGACACCGCTGAACACGTCGTAGGAGTCCGTCAACAGACCGGCTGGTCCGGCCAGCCCTGTCTGGAGCCCAGGCGGCGCGGCAGTGCGTACGATCCGGCGGATCTCCTTGACGTCATGGGTGAAATCCACAATGTCTGACCGCTGCGCGAGGCTGATGCTCAGCAGCAGCGCATTGCCCCTGGGGGACGGGATAGGCCCACCGATCGGGATTACGGAGAACCTTTGGAGCTCGTGACCGAGCGCCTCCACCGTTGCCCGGTCGGCGGAGGTCAGTTCAGGATCACGGGCGAAGACGACGATCGCTGGTACGGCGTCCCCGCCCGGCAGAAGCCGCTGGGCCGTGAGCACGCGGGTGGATTCGGCTCCGGCGGGCAGGAAGGCCGCGGCGTCGTTCTTCTGCGCGTCGGCCAGTCTGGACGCGAGTGGGCTGACGACGACCGTAATAATGATCCACAGCAGGAGGGCGGCCCACTTGAGCCGTGGCCGGGCCGACCACGCGACGATTCTCCAGGCTCTGTCCACCAGCATCCCCGCCTCCGGTCCCAAGCAAGGATGTTCGCAGGAAGGCCGCCTGAGACGGAAGCGATACGGCGGGCGCGCCAGCGTGACGGGTTATCAAGGTTTTCGAGCAGGCGGCATGCTGTACCCGGCGGCGTGCCCGCCGGAAAACCCACGCGGGGGCTGCCCCAGCGCAGGGCGGCCGCCTGGGTGACGACGGACTCTCAGCCCCATCC
>NZ_CAKJTP010000053.1:16978-23099 GCF_917627335.1 Protofrankia sp. CiT1
TCAGCCCACGGCCTCATCCAGCTCGCGGCCCTGCCCCATCAGCCCGCGGCTCCATTGACACCCGGAGCTCCACTGACACCCGGAGCTCCAGCTTCGGCGGCCCAGGCGGTGGCGATGCCGGCGGCGACGGTCACGTTGTTGCGGACGACGGCGATGTTCGTCTCCAGGCTGGCGCCGGCCGTTTCGCGGTGGAACGTCTCCAGCAGGAACGGGGTGACGGCCTTCCCACGCAGGCCCCGCCGGGCCGCCCCGGCCAGCGCCTCAGCGAGGACCCGGTCATGCAGGTCATGGTCGAGCTGCTCGGCCTCGGGCACAGGATTGGCGACGACCACGGCAGAGCGCAGGCCGAGCGTGTCGGCATCGGCCATGACGGCGGCGACCTGCCGCGCGTCCTCCACCCGCCAGTCGACAGCGAACTCCGTCCGGGACAGGTAAAAACCGGGGAAGCTGTTCGTTCGCCACCCGAGCAGGGTCACGCCGAGGGTTTCCAGCCGTTCGAGCGTCGCGCCGACGTCCAGGATCGACTTCACCCCCGCGCAGATCACGGTGATCGGGGTACGGGCCAGCGTGACCAGGTCCGCGGATTCGTCCGCGCTGTCGGCCCAGCCACGGTGCGCCCCGCCGAGCCCGCCGGTGGCGAACACGCGGATGCCGGCGCGGGCGGCGAGCAGCGACGTGGCGGCGACCGTGGTCGCGCCGGTGCGGTGCAACGCGGAGGCGACGGGCAGGTCCCGGACGGACAGCTTCGCCACATCCGAGGCCTCCGCGATTGCGCTGAGCGCATCCGGGCACAGGCCAACGGTGGGTGTCCCGTCGATCACGGCGATGGTGGCCGGCGTCACTCCGCGGTCGCGCAGCAGCGTTTCCAGCTCGGCCGCGACCTCCCGGTTACGGGGACGCGGCAGGCCGTGGGCGATCAGTGTCGACTCCAGCGCGACCACCGGCCGCCCCGCGTCCAGCGCCACCCGGACCTCGTCGGCAACCGCGAGCCCTCGCATCGCCCGACACTATCCATCGCGGCGCTATGAGACTGCCTGGCCGAGGTCAGGCGAAAAGATCGTGTACTGTCACCGGGCGTAGCCCCTTCTGCCCAAGACCGGTGATGATTCGAGGCAGGGCGGGGATCGTGCCCGCATGCCCGAAGTGCAGGCTCACCACCGAGCCGGGCCGCACCGCCGCAAGTGTGCGCGTGACCACCGCGTCGGCGCCGGGGTCGGTGTAGTCGAGCGGATCCACATCGTAGGACAGGCAGTGCGCGTAACCGGCCCGGCCAGCCTCGGCGAGCACCGTCGGGGTGGCATGGTGCATCGCTGAGGGCCGGAAGTAGTCCCCCGGCCCGCCGGTCACTCGCTCCATGATCTCCTGCGAGCGCTCCACCTCCGAGCGCACCACGGAAGCGCTCTGTCGGTCAAGATCGGCGAGATGGGTGTACGTGTGGTTTCCGATTTCGTGTCCGGCGTCCCGGACGCGGCGGGCGTAGTCCGGGTACCGCTCCAGCCAGTTGCACACGAACATGCAGGTGATCGGCACTTGGGCCTGGGCCACAGCGGCGAGGAGCCCGTCGACCAGAGCGATGTCGCCGTTGGTGTGGAACGTCAGCGCCACCTCCGGACGGCCTGAGCTCGCGCGTACCAGTTCGGTCGCCGGGCCGCCTCCGGCGGACGGCGTGGAGGAGGTTGCCGCGGCGGCACCCGCCGGCGGCGGGACAACTCCCGCGGTGGCCGTTGGCGGCGTGCTCACCGATGGCTCGGCGCCGCGGCCGCTGTCACCACCGCCGTTGCCGGTGCCACCGCTGGTACGGCCGCCAGCTGCGCATCCGGCAAGCACCAGCGCCGCACCCGCGAACAGGCCGCGCCGAGTCGATGAACCGGAAAAGCACACCGCAGCACCTTACCGCCGGTGCTGGGCCAGCCCCATCGCGCGTTTCGCGGGGTTGATCGTGCTCTTCGCTTCGGCTATGCTTCGAACGTGAGTTCGACTTCCTTTGGGGCGGAAGGGGTGGCTGGTATGCGGTTGGCTGATCTGCCCGCACGGCGGGGTATGGCGGCTCGGTTCGATCCGCTCTCTGATCCTGACGCCGTGAGCGGAGATCGGAACGGCGCTCATCGGGCGTGTGCGTTGACCGTGTCGTCCTCGCTCGAGGGCAAGATGTTCCTGCGGGGCCAGCTCGACGCCGAAGGAGGGGAGACTGTCACCGCGGCCTTGGACGCGGCTATGGGAGGAGCGCCCGCGGCAGACGATACGCGCTCCAAGGATCAGCGTCGGGCGGACGCCCTGGTCGAAATCGCCCGACATTATCTGGGCCAGGCGGATCTTTCGCAGGTGCATGGCCATCGACCGCAGCTGACCGCTGTAGTCGAGGTCGCGGCGTTGCTACCGCCGGTGCGGGCAGCAACCTCGGCGGCCTCAGAAGCCGGCTCGGACCCTTCTGCCGTCCCCGCGCGTGCGGCAGCGGCGGTCCGTCCGCCGGAGTTTCCCACCAGGCTCACCGTCCGTGCTGGTTTCACCGGCGGATGGCCGATCACTCCTGCCGCCATCCGCCGGATCGCGTGCGACGCACGAGTCAGTCATCTGCTGACCTGGGGCGAAAGCAAAATTTTCGATCTCAGTCGGGAGGCTCCCACAGTCTCTGCCGCGCAGCATCGCGCGTTGGAGCTCCGCGACGGCGGATGCGTCTACCCGGGCTGTGACCGGCCGCCGTCGTTCTGCGACGGTCATCATCTCGTGCATTGGATCGACGGGGGGCCGACTGAACTCGACAATCTTGTTCTGCAATGCGGGCGGCATCATCGCAGGCTCCATGAGGAAGGCGAGACCCTCTACCGTGACGACATCGGCACCTGGCGGATCCGGAGAGCCGACGCCGACAGTGAGCCCTAGGGCGTGTTTCGAAAGCCATCTGTCCGGCTCGCCACGTCCAGGCGGCCTCTGGCTGCGTTCTCGGCCACACCGATACAACTCATCCGGTATCGGTGTGGCCTGCGGCCTTGCCAGGAACCACCTGGACGCGCCTTCCTGATCGAACGACGACTTCCGAAACACGCCGTAGTCCGAACCGATCATCCGGTATGCACCGCGGGGTGGACCTGGAGACCACGGCGGTTCGGGTCGACCTCCACGACAACCTCGTCGCCGTCCCGTACGGTGCCGGCGAGCAGCTCCCGGGCCAGCGAGTCTCCGATCGAGGTCTGCACCAGCCGCCGCAGCGGGCGGGCCCCGAAAACCGGGTCGAAGCCGGCGTCGGCCAGCCAGGCACGTGCCGCGTCGGTGACCGTCAGCGTGATCCGCCGGTCGGTGAGCCGGGCTCGCAGCAGGTCAAGCTGGAGGTCGACGATGCGGGCCAGGTCGTCGCGGTCAAGCTGGTCAAAGACCAGGACATCGTCGAGCCGGTTGAGGAACTCGGGCTTGAACGCCTCCTGGACGACGACCATCACGGAATCATGCCGCACCTGTGGCGACAGAGTTGGATCCGCGATGAATTGCGACCCAAGGTTGGACGTCAGTACCACGATCGTGCTGCGGAAGTCGACCGTCCGGCCCTGGCCGTCGGTGAGACGCCCGTCGTCGAGCACCTGCAGGAGGATGTCGAAAACGTCTGGATGCGCCTTCTCGATCTCATCCAACAGGATCACACTGTACGGGCGGCGGCGGATCGTCTCGGTGAGCTGCCCGCCCGACTCGAATCCGATGTAGCCGGGTGGCGCGCCGATAAGCCGCGCCACCGAGTGCTTCTCGGCGTACTCGCTCATGTCGATGCGCACCACCGCGCGTTCGTCGTCGAACAGAAAGTCCGCGAGCGCCTTCGCCAGCTCGGTCTTGCCGACCCCGGTAGGGCCGAGGAAGAGAAAAGAGCCGGTCGGCCGGTCCGGGTCGGAGATGCCGGCACGGGCACGGCGCACGGCATCGGAAACAGCACGTACCGCGGCCCGCTGACCGATGACACGCCTGTGTAGTTCGTCCTCCATCCGAAGCAGTTTGGCGCTTTCACCCTCCAGCAGCCGGCCGGCGGGAATTCCTGTCCAGGAGGCGACGACCTCGGCCACATCGTCCGGGCCGACCTCCTCCTTCAGCATTGCGCCGTCTGCCTCGTCCGCGCCGGGCAGCGCGTCGGTTGCCGCGGCGAGCCGTTTCTCCAGGGTGGGGATCGTGCCGTAGCGCAGCTCGCCGGCCTTGGCCAGGTCAAGGTCGCGTTCGGCGACCTCAATGGCCCGCTTGGCGTTCTCCAGCTCCTCCTTGACCTTCTGGACCTCGACGATGGAGCTCTTCTCCCGCTGCCAGCGAGCGGTCAGGCTGGACAGCTCCGTCCGCTTCTCGGTGAGTTCGCGCTGGAGGCGGCCGAGACGGTCCTTGGATGCCTTGTCGTTCTCCTTGGCCAGAGCCATCTCCTCGATCTCCAGGCGCCGGACGGCCCGCTCCAGCTCGTCGATGGCCACCGGCCGGCTGTCGATCTCCATCCGGAGCCGGGACGCGGCCTCGTCCACAAGGTCGATGGCCTTGTCAGGCAGGAAGCGCCCGCTGACGTACCGGTCGGACAGCGTGGCGGCGGCGACGAGGGCCGCGTCGGTGATGCGAACACCGTGGTGCACCTCGTAGCGTTCCTTGAGCCCGCGCAGGATGCCGATGGTGTCCTCCGTCGACGGCTCGCCGACCAGAACCGGCTGGAACCGGCGCTCCAGGGCTGGGTCCTTCTCGATACGGGTGCGGTACTCGTTGAGGGTTGTCGCGCCAATCATGCGCAGCTCGCCGCGGGCGAGCATGGGCTTGAGCATGTTGCCGGCGTCCATGGAACCTTCGGCGGCGCCGGCACCGACCACCGTGTGCAGCTCGTCGATGAACGTGATGAGCCGGCCTTCGGCGGAGCGGATCTCGTTGAGGACGGCCCGCAGCCGCTCCTCGAACTCGCCCCGCAGTTTCGACCCGGCAACCATCGACCCGAGGTCGAGCGAGACGATGCGCCGGTCGCGCAAGGACTCCGGAACATCACCGGCGACGACCCGCAGCGCGAGGCCTTCGACGATCGCGGTCTTGCCGACGCCCGGTTCGCCGATGAGGACCGGGTTGTTCTTCGTCCGCCTGGACAGGACCTGCACAACCCGTCGGATCTCGGCGTCGCGGCCGATAACCGGGTCGAGTTTGCCGGCCCGCGCCTGCTCGGTCAGGTCGACGGAGAACTTCTCCAGCGCCCGGTAGGCGCCCTCGGGATCGCGGCTGGTCACGCGGTGGACACCGCCGCGGACGGTGTCGAAGGCTCCGCGCAGGGTCTCGGCCGTCGCCCCGAACTCGGTCAGCACCCGGGAGGCCTCGCCGCCCTCCTCCGCGAGCGCGACCAACAGGTGCTCGACCGAGGTGTATTCGTCATCGAGCCGATTCGCCTGCCGCTCGGCGTTGTCGAGGACGGTGATGAGCTGCCGGGACAGTTGCGGCGGGGAGACGCTGGCGCCGGTGGCGTGTGGCAGCCGGCTGACCGCCGCTTCCGCGCGGGCGCGTACCTGGGCGAGCGGGGCCTCGATGGCGTCGAGCAGGTCGATCGCCACCCCGTTCGGCTGGCTCAGGACGGCTACCAGCAGATGAAGCGGGTCGACGAGCGGCGAGCCGTCGCCGGTGGCGCGGCTGACTGCGGAGGAGAGTGCTTCCTGGGAGCGGGCGGTGAGCCGGTCAGCGTTCATGGGAGTCCTAGAATGATCGTTTTGTGTGTTCCGTCTTCGGTGACGCTCAGAATAGTTGAGTCGTTTCGACTTAGAGTCGTTTCGACTGAGGGTGCTCGAGGATAGGGCGTTCGATCAGTGAGCGGCGTCCGGGTGGATGGATCGCCAGGCGGTGCGGGGAGTCGCTGGAGGTGCTGGGCGTCGGCCGATGACGGCGGCGCGAGGCGCCGCCCGGACGGCGCGAGCCGGATAGTCCTGTTGCCGGTCGCTCGTAGGGCGTATTTCGACGGTTAACTGTTCGGCTCGCCGCGTCCGGGCGGCCCTTGGCTGCGGCTCCCTGATCGAACGACGACTTCCGCAACACGCCGTAGGTTTGAAGTGCCACGGGTGGATGCGGGCGAACCTGAGCCGGTAATCATGGGGGTGGTGCGCAGGCCGCGCGGAACAGGCCTGGCAATGCGGGTCTGGACGGCGGG
>NZ_CAKJTP010000053.1:23279-27812 GCF_917627335.1 Protofrankia sp. CiT1
CCTGGACGGCGGGCCTGACAGCGGGTCTAGCGGTGCGGGCCCGGCCGCCAGACCACGATCGCGCCGCGGTCGATCGGCACGAGATCCCGTCGGTGGCTCCTGTGCGCATCGGCCACCCTGCGTTCGGCCTCAGCGTGGGCCAGCGCCAGTTCCTCGGTGAGCTGCCGGATTTGATCTTTCAAGATCATCACCTGGCTGCCCAGGTCCAGGATCCGGCGGATTCCCTGTAGGTTGATGCCCTCCTCCTGGGAAAGCCGCTGTACCTCCCGCAGCATGGCGACGTCCCGGACGGAGTATCGCCGGCCGCGTCCGGATGTTCGCCCCGGAGTAACGAGCCCCAACCGGTCGTAGGCCCGCAGCGTCTGCGGATGCATGCCGGCCAGCTGCGCGGCAATAGAGATCACATACACGGGCGTGTCGTCGTCATGCGCGGGCCCTGGCCCGGATCTGGCTGCTGCCGGCCGATCAGCTGGCAGTAGCGGCGGATCGGCCGTGCGGCTCGGCCGTGGTTTCATAGCCGGCCCTCCATCTGTGCCATCAGCGACGTACGTGGATCTTCGGGATGGGCGTGCGCGAACTCCTGCAGCGCGGTGCGGGCCTTCGGGGACAGGTCGGCGGGCCGTGGCACGGTTACTTCAACGGTCACGATGAGGTCGCCGTGGCCGTTGCCGCCCCGCGGCACCCCACGCCCACGTACTCGCAGGCGCCGCCCGCTCGACGTGCCGGACGGCACCTTCACCGTCAGCGGAGCACCGTCGATCGTCGGCACCTTCACCGACGCGCCCAGCGCGGCCTCCGTGAAGGTCACCGGCAAGGTGATCGTCAGGTTGTGGCCCTCGCGGCCGAAGACCGGATGGGCGAGCACGTGGACGGTTACCTCGAGGTCGCCGGACTGCCCGCCGCGCTCACCCGGGGAGCCGCGGCCCCGAACCCGAAGCCGTTGACCGTCCGCGACGCCTGGCGGGATGCGGATGCGCTGCTCGCGCTCCCGCCGGCCCGTGCCCAGACAGCTTGGGCACGGCGAATCAATAATCGTCCCCTTGCCGATGCAGTCGCGGCACGGCTCCGACAGCGCGAACCCACCCTGGGAGCGGGACACCACGCCCAGGCCCCGGCAGGTTGGGCAGGTCCGTGGCGTCGTACCCGGACGGGCACCGCATCCCGCGCAGGTAACGCAGGTCGCCGCGCCTGGCAGCCGGACAGTGGCTTCAAGCCCCGTCAGAGCCTTCTCGAACGGGATCGTGACTTCAGCCGCGATGTCGCCGCCACGGCGGGGGCCACGGCCTGTCGGTGGCCTTTGGAACAGGTTGTCGAACAGGCCTCCGAGCCCGGGACCGGGACCGGGGCCTGCGCCTGCCCCACCCAGCAGGTCATCGAGGTTGAACGCGCCGGATCCGCCGGATCTGAAGCCGCCCGGTTGGTAGCCGTAACCACCAGCGGGATGACCACCGGTGTTACCCGCGGTGAACAGCGCTCGCGCCTCGTCGTACTCCCTGCGCCGGGTTTCGTCC
Organism: Protofrankia sp. CiT1; assembly: GCF_917627335.1. NCBI lineage: Bacteria > Bacillati > Actinomycetota > Actinomycetes > Frankiales > Frankiaceae > Protofrankia > Protofrankia sp. CiT1. Next base: position 24,791 of record NZ_CAKJTP010000053.1, read on the forward strand.
GACAGGACGTCGTAGGCCTCGGAAATCTCCTTGAAGCGGGCCTCAGCCTTCGGGTCATCGGGATTCTTATCCGGATGCAGCTCAAGGGCAAGCCGGCGGTAGGCCTTCTTGATGTCGGTCGCCGAGGCGTCCTTGGGGACGCCGAGAGCGGCGTAGTAATCCTTTTCGACCATGTCACGAACACTCACGGCGCCCCTCCTTTCACCATCATGTCGCGTATGGACGCTTGAGGCTGATTTTTCCTGGCAAAAGGTCGAATGACATCGACTACTCGACGGCTTCCGCCGCGCCGCCTTCCGCGCTCGGCGTGCTCTCCACCGGCAGGTCCGCCATGCCCTGAGCGGTCTCGGCGTCCGGCGCCGGTTCGGCGACTGAGACCTGTGCTGGCCGCAGCACCCGGCCGGCGTGACGATAGCCGGCACGGAAGACGTCCACACAGGTCGACCGGGTCACCTGCGAGGAGTAGGTGTGCATGAGAGCGTCGTGGACCAGGGGGTCGAACTCGTCCCCCTGGACGCCGAACCGCTCGAGCCCGGCGGTCTCCAGCGCGCTTTCCAGCGACTCGGCGACGGCCTTGAACGGGCCCTCCAGATCACCGTGGTCGCGTGCCCGGCCGATGTCGTCGAGGGTGGGCAGCAGGGCCGTCAGCAGCTTTCCCGTCGCCTGCTCGGCCATGACCTGGCGGTCCCGTTCGACCCGTCGGCGGTAGTTGTCGAACTCGGCCTTGAGCCGCTGGAGGTCGGCGGTACGTTCGGCCACCTGCTTACGCAGGGGTTCCAGCAGCCCGTCCTCGGCTGTGGAGCTGGCTGTCGCGGTGGCGGTGCCGCCGCCCGTGGCCTTCGTCTCCACCCGGCTGGCCTCTTCCCGTACCTGCCCGCTCTCGGGATCAATACGGCGTCTGTCCCGGACGATCACAGGCTCGTCCGGCGTGGACATGCCGAGCGTCCAGTCATCCCCATGAGCCGAGGTCACTTCTTGTCCTCCTCATCCACTATCTCGGCATCCACGACATCGTCGTCCGTGCCCGGACCGGATGCGCCACCCGCGCCCGAAGCCGCCGCGCTCTGCGCATCCGCGTAGAGCGACTGGCCCATCGCCGAACTGGCCTTCGCGAGTTCGGCGGTGGACTCGCGAATGGCCGCGATGTCGGTACCGCCGACCGCCGCGCGCAGCGTGGACAGCTTCTCCTCCACATCGCTCTTGATCGCGGCGTCGATCTTGTCGCCGTTTTCGGCCAGGAAGCGTTCGGTGGAGTACACGAGGGTCTCACCCTGGTTGCGGGTCTCAGCCTCCTCGCGGCGCTTGCGGTCCTCCTCGGCGTACTGCTCGGCGTCGCGGACCATCTTGTCGATGTCATCCCGGGGCAGCGCCGAGCCGCCGGTGATCGTCATCGACTGCTCCTTGCCGGTGCCGAGGTCCTTCGCGGAGACATGGACGATGCCATTGGCGTCGATGTCAAAGGTGACCTCGATCTGCGGGATGCCCCGCGGCGCCGGCGGCAGCCCGGTGAGCTCGAACATGCCGAGCTTCTTGTTGTAGGAGGCCATCTCGCGCTCACCCTGGAAGACCTGGATCTGCACGGATGGCTGACTGTCCTCAGCGGTGGTGAAGATCTCCGACCGCTTGGTCGGGATGGTGGTGTTCCGCTCGATGAGCTTGGTCATGATGCCGCCCTTGGTCTCGATACCGAGGGAGAGCGGGGTGACGTCGAGCAACAGGACGTCCTTGACCTCGCCCTTGAGGACACCGGCCTGCAGCGAGGCGCCCACGGCGACGACCTCGTCGGGGTTGACGCCCTTGTTCGGCTCCTTGCCGCCGGTCAGCTCGCGCACCAGGTCGACCACGGCCGGCATCCGGGTGGATCCGCCGACGAGCACGACGTGGTCGATGTCGGAGACCTTGACCCCGGCGTCCTTGACGGCCTGCTGGAAGGGGTGCTTGCAGCGGTCGATCAGATCGGACGTCATCCGCTGGAACTCCGAACGGGTCAGAGTGACGTCCAGGTGCAGCGGGCCCTCGGCCGAAGCGGTGATGTAGGGCAGGTTGATGCTGGTCTGGGTGGACTGCGACAGTTCGATCTTTGCCTTCTCGGCGGCTTCCCGCAGGCGCTGCAGGGCCATCTTGTCCTTGCCGAGGTCGACACCGTGCTGACCGGAGAACGTTTTGATCAGGTGGTCGGTGACGCGCTGGTCCCAGTCGTCACCACCGAGGTGGGTGTCACCGGAGGTCGACTTCACCTCGACGACCCCGTCACCGATCTCCAGCAGGGACACGTCGAAGGTGCCGCCACCGAGGTCGAAGACCAGAATGGTCTGTTCCTTCTCGCCCTTGTCCAGCCCGTAGGCGAGGGCGGCGGCGGTGGGCTCGTTCACGATGCGCAGGACGTTGAGACCGGCGATGGTGCCCGCCTCGGTGGTCGCCTGGCGCTGGGCGTCGTCGAAGTAGGCGGGCACGGTGATGACGGCGTCGGCCACGGTCTCACCGAGGTAGGACTCGGCATCCCGCTTGAGCTTCTGGAGGATGAACGCGCTGATCTGCTGCGGGGTGAAGTCCTTGGTGTCGACCTTCATCTTCCAGTCGGTGCCCATGTGGCGCTTGACCGACCGGATGGTCCGCTCGACGTTCGTGACCGCCTGCCGTTTCGCGACCTCGCCAACCAGGACCTCACCGTTCTTGGCGAAGGCGACGACGGACGGAGTCGTCCGGGAGCCCTCGGCATTGGCGATCACCGTGGGTTCGCCGCCCTCGAGCACGCTCACAACGGAGTTCGTGGTGCCGAGGTCGATACCGACCGCTCGTGCCATGTCTGTGTGCCTCTCGGATCAGGACGGCCCGGCTGCTCCGTTCTCGTGGGAGCCCGACCGGGACCGCTCGTGTAGTAGTTGAGCCCTGCTGACTCAGAATCTAATGATAGACCAGTCACCGTCAAACATGAGCCTACGGAGCTCAAGGTTGTTGAGAGGGATTCTGTTCCCCGAAGGCTGTGGCACTCAGCCGTCGGCCGCGGGATGCGCGATAGCCC
>NZ_CAKJTP010000054.1:0-4769 GCF_917627335.1 Protofrankia sp. CiT1
GGGCCGGGGCCGGGGCCGGGTGCAGCCGCAGCCGCAGCCGCCGGGAGCGCCGGTACACCTGGTGCGGCCGGCGCCGGCCGGACGTCGCGCACCTCCGCGCCCCGTACGTCCACCACGGGCACCACGGGCACCACGGCTTCCGGTAGCTGTGACTGTGGCTGTGGCTGCGCTGATCTGACCGGCGCGGCCGGGGGAGCGGGAACCCGCGCGGGTGCTTCACCCCGGGCGGCGGGCCGGGAGGCTCCGTGTGTCCGCCCCCGTGCCGAGGCCGGCTGGACCGGCGTGGGCGGCGTTACCACGACCGGCGGGTGTGCGCTCGGCGCGGCCGGCGTGGCGGCCGGCTCCTGCACCAGCGTCAACGCGGGACCGGGCGGACGGGCAGGACCGGCCTGCACGGGCGGCGGCGCGGGTGCCGGCTGCGCTGTGGGGTCGGCCGCTACCTCAGGGGCCACCAGCGCTCGGGCGGCATCGTCGTGCGGACGAACACGGCGCACAACCGGGTCCCAGGTCCAGCGTGCGCACCGGCTCTCCGAGGTCAGCTGTACCAGCCAGATCCCGTCCACCCGGCGCCAGGCATCCCACTGCGCGCCGCCGGGATCGTCCTGCGCGGCCATCAGCCGGGCGTCCACCACCTCGCCCAGCGGCCGGCCGGGGGCGCCGCCGGGGTCCTTGGGCAGTAGCGCCGCCCGTGCTTCCTGTACCACCCGGGCCCGCTCGGCCAGGACCGGGCCCTCATAGCGTTCGACCCGCTCGACCGGTATGCCCGCTACCCGCGCGACCTCGGCGGTCGTCTCACCAGCGCGTAGGCGCGCCTGGATCTCCCGCGGGGTCAGGGCGCTTTCCTGGCGAACCTCACTGCGCCGTCCCCCGCGCAGCACCGTCCGGAGCCGGTCGTCGACCGGTACCCGGAACTTCTCCGGATCAGGTCCGCCGGCGGTCTCGGCGAGCACGAGGTAGCCGCCGTCCTCGCTGAGCGCGACCGCTCGCAGCTCACGCATGGCGCCTCCTCATCGGCGTCGTCCGAGCCCGCCCTGAAACGTTTGGTGACGGTGAGTATCCGGACTGTCGAACCCGCCGTTCATGCCTACCCCACAGCTTGCCATCGGCACATCCACGATGTCTCACCCCGGGATGCCGACACGCTTTGTCGGCATCCCGTCGACACGGGCGCCCGGTCTGTCGGCAGCGGCGCGTCGGCCGTTCGGCGGGCTGGCCAGATGCCTCATGGTCAGGGACGGCGGCCTCCGGGCGGGCGGGTGGCGGGCGGCCGTCGGCGCGGCGTTCTCACCGCCGCTTTGGGACGGGTCTGGTCACCGGCCGCGAACAGCGCGGCCCCGACGATCCCGGCGTCGTTCTGCAGCTGGGCGGGGAGCACCTTGGTGCGGACATCGAGACGGTCGAGAAAGCGATCAGCTTTTCGGCTCGCGCCGCCGCCGATGATGATGAGATCGGGCCACAGCAGCGCTTCCAGCGCGTTCAGATAGCGGCTGACCCGCTTCGCCCATTTTTCCCAGGAAAGATCTTCGCGTTCCCGGGCCGCCTCGGAGGCTCGGGCCTCCGCCTCGTGCCCGCCGATCTCAAGATGACCGAACTCGGTGTTCGGGAGGAGCTGGCCGTGCAGGAACAGCGCCGTGCCGATACCGGTGCCGAACGTCGTCATGAGTACGACACCACCGACGTCACGGCCGGCACCGAAGGTCATTTCGGCGATTCCGGCGGCGTCAGCGTCGTTAATCACCGTGGCGCCGCCTGGCAGGACCGTTCGCAGGGTCGCGGCCAGGTCGGTATCCACCCAGCTCGGGTCGACGTTGGCCGCCGTCCTCGCGACACCGTCTTTGAGCACGGCGGGAAAGGTGGCCCCGACCGGCCCCGTCCAGCCGAAATGGGCCACGACGTCGGCGACGGTCCTGGCTATGGCGGGTGGCCGCGACGGCTGCGGCGTCGGGATCCGGACGCGGGGCGCGGTGAGCTTGCCCTCGTCAATGTCGACGGGTGCACCCTTGATGCCGGTACCGCCGATGTCGACACCGAAGACCTGCATTTCGCCTATGCCCTCCTGTTGCCGCCGACCCGCACCGGGCCTACCCGGGCACAGCGCCTCCCACGCGGCGCGCGGCACCGTGGGCCTGCCCGGTCAGCCCGCGCCCACTCCACCATAGATCGGCACGCCTCGCCGGCCCATCTGAGTGTGACACCGGTATCCCGGCCCGATCCCCTCGCGTCACGCCGGATACGCCGCTCTAGGCTGAGACGGTGGCGTTACGGGATTCCTTCGGGCGGGTCGCCACCGATCTGCGGATTTCACTGACCGACCGCTGCAACCTGCGGTGTACCTACTGCATGCCCGCTGACGGCCTGGCCTGGCTGCCGGGGGCGGAGATGCTGACCGACGCCGAGGTTGTCCGGCTCGCGCGGATAGCGGTCACCCGGCTCGGCGTGAACGAGATCAGGCTGACCGGCGGTGAGCCGACGGTTCGGCCGGGCCTGGTCGACCTCGTCGCCCAGCTGGCGATGCTGCGTCCCCGCGTCCAGCTGTCCATGACCACCAACGGCACGTCGCTGGCCCGTTTTGCCGCCGCGCTGCGCGTGGCCGGCCTGGACCGGGTGAACGTTTCGCTGGACACGTTACGCGCTGACCGTTATTTGGCGATGACACATCGGGATCGGCTTGCGGATGTGTGCGCGGGTCTGGCCGCCGCGGCCACGGCAGGGCTGGCACCGGTGAAGGTCAACGCGGTGCTCCTGCGGGACGTCAACGATGACGAGGCGCCGTCCCTGCTGCGATGGTGCCTGGAGCGAGGCTACGCCCTGCGCTTCATCGAGCAGATGCCGCTCGACCCCCAGCACAGCTGGGATCGTGGCGTGATGGTCACCGGAGCGGAGATCCTCGCCAGGCTCCGGTCCGAGTTCACCGTCACCGCGCTGCCCGGTCGCGGTAGCGCGCCGGCCGAGTTGTTCGCCGTGGACGGCGGGCCCGGAACGGTCGGAGTGATCGGCTCGGTGACCGCGCCGTTCTGCGCCGCCTGCGACCGGGTCCGTCTCACCGCTGACGGGCAGCTCCGTTCCTGCCTGTTCGCTGACACGGAGACCAATCTGCGCACGCCGATGCGGGCCGGGGCCGACGACGCGGACCTTGCGCACCTGTGGGCCGCGGCCGTCCGGGGCAAGCGCGCCGGGCACGGTGTCAACGGCCCGGACTTTGCGCAGCCGTCGCGACCGATGTCGGCGATCGGCGGATGAGCTGGGACGCGGTGGTGCTTGCCGGCGGGTCGGCCCGCCGCCTCGGCGGTGCGGACAAGCCGCTGGCGACCGTCGGTGGCCGGACCTTGCTTGATCGTGTTCTCGCGGCGGTGGCCACCGCGCGCGAGGTGATCGTGGTCGGGCCGGTACGTCCGGTCCGGCTGGCACGCCCGGTGGCCTGGACCTGTGAGCGGCCGCCCGGCGGGGGGCCGGTCGCCGCTCTTGCCGCCGGGCTGGAGCTGGTGAGCGCACCGCTGGTTGCCGTGCTTGCGGCCGATCTCCCGTTTCTCACCGCGGGAACGGTCGCCGCGCTCGTGCGGGCCGTGGGCGGCGCTGACCGGGAGACCACCGGAGCCGGCCAGCGCGGTGCTGCTCCGCTGTGGGGCGCGCTCCTGATTGATCCGGCCGGTCGGCGCCAGTACCTGACCGGGGTATGGCGCACATCCGTGCTGCGGGCGCGGCTCCCCACCGCGCCTGCCGGGGTGGCGCTGCGGTCGGTGCTGGCCGGCCCACGGGTGCTGGCGGTACCCGCTGATGAGCGCACCACGCTGGACTGCGACGAGCCGGCGGATCTCGAGCGGGCACGCCGGTGGGCGAGGATGGCTCGGTGAGCGCTCTTGATGACTGGGTGGCCGCGGCGGCCGGCGCGCTTGGCCTTGACCCCACTCAGCTTGACGTCCCCGGTGTGCTCGATCTCGCGCGTGATGTCGCGCACGGCGTCGCCCGGCCCGCCGCTCCGGTCACCGCGTTTCTCATCGGTCTCGCGGCGGGGCGGGACGGTGGTGACGCGGACGCGGTCCGCCACGCCACCGCGCAGGTCCTCGCCCTCCTTACGGCCCGGGAAAACGGTGATCAGGGCAGCGCTGGGTAGGGCTTGCCGAAACGTGAACCGTCGGCTCCCGGAGCCACCTTCCCGGGCGCGGTACGCTACCAGCGAAGATCAAATTTGTACGCCAACAATCCGCTTGCCGGTCGCTCGTAGCGGATGAGAAGAGCTGGCAGCAGCGGTCAGCGTACCCAGGCAGGGCCGTCATCCAGGAGCACCCGCATGTCGATCGCCATCGTGTGGGTGGCGAGCGGATCATCCAGCCCGGCTTCGTCCAGGGGCGACCAGGAGAGCACGTCGTCTCCGGCCGTTGCCCGGCTGTCGTCGGGCGACGGCCGGAGACGAGAACCGGCTGACCGCCCGCGAGGCAGCGCCAGGGTGATGGCCGCGGTGTCGGCGTGGCTGTCGGGATCATCCAGGCCGGAAACACCCTCGGCTGCTCCGCGTCCGAGGGGATCGCCCGTGCCCGCGGGCCGGGCTCGGCCACCGGCGGTGACGACGGACTGGTCCAGGCCGGCGAGCCCGACAATCACCACGAGCGCCGGCGCGGCGAATAGGGCGGGCCGCCAAGTGGTCAACGCGACCAGGGCGAAGACCAGCACGATACTGACGGCTCTGATCGCGTTGTGCTGCGCGGGCGGTAATGCTGGAACCTTGCGGCCGTGTCGATAATGTCCCACGCAACCAAGTGTGCCTTAGAGCG
>NZ_CAKJTP010000054.1:5037-7061 GCF_917627335.1 Protofrankia sp. CiT1
GGTGCGTGCCCTGGCCCCGCGACGCTGCGTCCCCTATTGCCGGTCGCTCTTAGCTGCCGGCCGCTGGGTATACCGGCGTCGCCGCGGCCTCGGACGCCGCGCTGGACACCCGGTGGCGCGCGCACCAGACGTCCCGGGACATCGGCGTGGCCGCCGGTTGTTCGTCGGCAAGCAGCACCCAGAGCAACCGGGCGCGGGCTTCGGCGCTGCTCTCGATCGCGCGCGCGACAACGGCGTACTCTTCGGTGCCGCTGGCGGCGACCAACCGTTCGGCATCCTGCCAGGCGCGTTCCCGCCATGCCACCAGCATTCCCAACAGATCGTCCCGGCCGAGACCATAGTCGTTTGTCTCGTCATCCAGGTGCGGGTCGAAACGGGCTGCCTCCTCCGCCAGCAACGGATCCAGCACGCTCGCCAGGATCGCGTTGATGCGGTCGTGGTCGCCCTTGTGGCTGCGCCCACCGGGGCCGACCAGGCCCAGCTCGGCGAGAACGAACGGCAGGTCGCGGGTGATGTGGGCGTTCATGCCGAGCAGCAGGTCACCAGCGGCTGAGAGCGTCGTTGTGGCGGCCGCGCTGAACGCCACCCGCCAGGCTGGTGGCACGTCTGCGGGACGGTCCGCCGACCACTGGCCAGACGCCTGGAACCGGTCGAACGCCCGGAAGTAGTACGCGGCGAACAATGCGTCCTCGGCGTTGACCCACTCGGGATCCGCGAAGGAGCCCAGCTGTGAGGCGGTGTCGCGAAATGCCTCAGTCGTGCGCAGGTAGGCGAGGGAGAAGACCGCGCGGTGGTCGCAGTAGTCCGCTAGTGGCCTGAGGCGGTTACGCATAGTTGTCACTGTTTCCTGTACGCATGCCGGCGAGCCGGTTACGCAAGGTGGGGGAAATCGATGCCCCGCAGGCTCGGCCGCGGCTCGATCAGGCATCCCGGCCAGCGGTGGAGCAACTATCAGTAGTGTTATGACTGCGCTTCGTAGCCATCCCATGGGATGGCATGGTAGCCAGGCCATAACTTAAAGCATTTACAGCTGGATGAAGAGTCGTGATAATGCTGCGCTATGTCCCTCCAAGGTCACAATCCGGATGCGGCGATGCTGCCGCTCTGTGCGGGGCGCCAGGATGTCGTCGGCGGACCGGCCAGGTCACGACACAGCAACAGCCGCCACGGCCGGGATGTGCGCGAACCGCCTGTTGCCCAACGTGGCAACGCCACGCCTGACGGGCTGATGCCCGTCGCGATAGATGGTTCCGGCCGGGGTGTCCTCGACAGCCTCACCGAGGTCGTCTTCCAGACCGACGCCGAGGGGCGCTGGACATATCTCAACCAGGCATGGACGACGGTGACCGGTTTCGATGTCATCGCGTCGCTGGGGAGCCACTTCCTCGACTACGTCCACCCGGATGAATACGACCAGACGATCGCACTGTTCATGGCGGTGGTGGCCGGCGGTTTCGATCATTGCCGGCATGTGGCCCGCTACCGGACCAGCGACGGTGCGTACCGGCGTGTCGAGATCCGTGCCAATGTGCTGCGAACGCCGGACGGTGAGGTTTCAGGCAATTCGGGGACGATTATTGATGTGACCCGTGGCCGGCTGGGAGCTGAGACGGTCGGTGAGCATATGGCGCTGTTGGAGCTTGTTTCCGGGGGCACGCCAGCGGACGAGCTTCCGGTCGGTGTCGCGGTCTACGACCGCACGCTGGGTCTGCGCCGGACGTCGCGGGTCGTTGACCGCCTGCTCGGCGAGCGGCTGCGGGCCGGCGAGCCCCTGGACAGGCTGGGATTCCTGTTGCGTCCGCGCGGGGAGGGAGCCGCGCTGGACGGCGAGTGGGGACTGGTGGCCACCGCGGCGCGGACCGGCCGTCCGCAGCACGGTGACGTCAACCTCGTCAGCCGGGCCGACCCCGACCCCGGCGGGCCCGGCGGGCCTGGCGGGGAGCGGGCGCTACGGGTCTCGGTCATCCCGAACGTGGAAGGGCGCCAAGAGCTGATCGCATTCGTGTTGCAGGATGTCACGGATC
>NZ_CAKJTP010000054.1:7783-13081 GCF_917627335.1 Protofrankia sp. CiT1
CCCGGCGGGCCCGGCGGGCCCGGCGGGCCTGGCGGGGAGCGGGCGCTACGGGTCTCGGTCATCCCGAACGTGGAAGGGCGCCAAGAGCTGATCGCATTCGTGTTGCAGGATGTCACGGATCTGCGGCGGGCGGAACGGCTGCAAGCGGCCGTCGCTCAGCTCGGTCAGCGTGCCCTGGGCGGGATGACCGTCCCAAACCTGCTCGCGGAGGCTGTCCAGCTGGTCCGCGTCACCCTGGACCTGCCCGAGTGCGCGGTGCTGGAGCCGGTGGAGCAGGCGGACCGGGCGGACCCGGTCGCCGCGGTCATCGCGGCCGCGCTGGCGTCGGATCGCCCCACGGTCGTCAGGCACGGGACGGCTCCCCTCGGGGTCGCCGCCCGTATCGGCACGGCTGGCCGTGGGCACGCCGTGCTGGTGGCGCACGGGCCGTACCCGCGGGCCTTCGCCGCCGACGAGGCGGACTTCGTCCAGTCGGTCGCCAACGTGCTGGCTGCCGCGATCGAACGGGATGGCGCTGAGCGTGAGATCCGCCACCAGGCTCTGCACGACCCGCTGACCGGTCTGGCCAACAGGGTCTTTCTGCATAAGCAGATCTCAGAGGCGTTGCGGGCGACCGAGATCGACGGCGTCGCGCTGGCTCTGCTATTGATGGATCTTGACCGGTTCAAGGAGATCAACGACACGCTGGGACACAGTGCCGGCGACGACGTGCTCCGTGAGGTGGCGGCGCGGCTGCGGCGCGCCACCGGGCCGGCCACGACGGTCGCCCGCCTCGGCGGGGACGAGTTCGCGATCCTGTTGCCGTCGGCGCCGCGGGGAGCCGCTGACGCCCTGGCGGCCGCGAGCCGGGTGCGTGCCGCGCTGGCCGAACGTATCGATGTCGGCGCTCTCCCGCTCAGCGTGGACGGAAGTATCGGGATCGCGCTCGCTCCCGCTGACGGACGTGATCCAGGAACGTTGGTGCGGTGCGCTGACGTGGCTATGTACCGGGCCAAGCAGCTGTCGGTCGGGGTGGCCGTCTACGCCCCCGACGCCGACCAGAACCGCCGTGAGCGCCTCGAGCTGCTCGGTGGTCTGCGCTCGGCGATCGCGGGCGGCCAGCTGGTCCTGCATTACCAGCCCAAGGTCGATCTGCGCACCGGGCGGACCACGGCGGTCGAGGCACTGGTTCGCTGGCAGCATCCGACGCACGGCCTGGTCGAGCCGGGCCGTTTCGTTCCGTTCGCCGAGCAGAGCAACCTGGTCAGGCCGTTGACCCGTCGAGTTCTGATGCTCGCGCTGGACCAGGCCCGATCATGGTGGGACGCGGGTCGGTTGCTGCCCGTGGCGGTGAACGTCTCAGCACGGATGTTGCACGACGCGGAGCTGCTCTCGACCGTACAGGCGGAACTGGAGCGGACCGGTATGCCACCGCAGGCGCTTGAACTCGAGCTCACCGAGAGCGCCGTGATGGTGAACACCCGCAACGCGATGACCGTTATCACCCAGTTGGGGCGCGCCGGGATTCGGATCTCCGTGGATGATTTCGGGACCGGATACTCCTCTCTCGCCTATCTGCGTGATCTCCCAGTGCACGACCTGAAAATCGATAAATCATTCGTGCTGAACGTGGCGCGTCACCCCAAGGATTTCTCGATCGTGCGATCAATCATTGATCTTGCCCACAATCTCGATCTTCGGGTGGTTGCCGAGGGCATCGAGTCGGACGAGGTCTGCACGTTGCTTCGTGACCTCGGCTGTGACGAGGGGCAGGGTTTCTTCCTCGGGTATCCTGTGCCACCCGCGGATCTTGCCGCTTAGCGGTCGCCGCCGGCAGGCCTCGGCGAACTTCCAGCCCCGCTCCTTGATCCACGCCCCTGTTGCCGGGCGCTCCTAGGTCGGGCCGGACACTGCTGGGCTCGTTCGGGCTGACCGTCGGCGGCTGGCACGGCATGATGGTTGAGGCGATCACCTACGGCGATGTTACTGGATTGTACCGGGTGGACTTTTTTGGATGATCTATCGGATCTCGGCTGGTCGAGGCCGTGAAGCCCATTGCATGCACGCGGTTTTCTCAGAGAAGGTGCCACGCAGGGGGGCTGTGCTGCACCATAGGCACAGCCTCACCAGATTCTGGAGGTTGGCCGTGAGCGGGAGAACCAGCACGCTACGGGGACGCGTCGCGTTGGTTGTGCCGGCGCTCCTCGCCGCTGTCGTTCTTCTTGCCGGCTGTGGCTCGGCTCGTTACCAGTATGTGACGAACAAGGACGCCGGTACGTTTCTCAAGATCCCGAGTGCGTGGCAGCATCAGCTGATGCCCGGACCCGCCTTCATCGGGATCGACACCCGAAACGTCAGTCCGGAGGCCGCGCGCACGTTGGCCACCCGTGAGTGGGTTGTGGGGATTGACGCCGCGCCGAAGTTCGACGACAGGAACCTGCTGCTTCCAGACGCGGCCGACCCCAAGGGATTCGTGCAGGTCCGCCAGCTTCTGCCGGAAGAGGCGGCCACGTTGTCCACCAATGACCTGCGCAACCAGCTCGTCTCCATCGACCAGGAGATCCAGGCGCAGGAGGAGGCGGTCCGGCAGAACCCCGAGCGTGCCCGGCTTGAGCCCGAATTCCTCCTGCTGGCCGAGGATCTCGTCCACCGGGAGGGCGGCGTCCACGGTCTTCATCTGGTGTACCAGCTCCATCTGGGCACCGGGCTCGTCACCGTCGACCAGACAAGCCTGCTGGACCGTGATCAGACCAGGTTGTACCAGCTTGTGTTCGCCTGCTCGTCCTGGTGCTATGACCGGCATCGGGTCGAGATCCAGAAGGTCCAGACATCGTTCACGATCAAGCCGATCACCTGAGGTAACGAACATGAATCAGGCCCCGCCGGCGCAGCCGTCCCCGATCGGCCCCGTCGTGCCCCCGCAACCTGAGCCGGCGCCGCCGGTGCGCAAGCCTCTGGTGTTTTGGGACAGAATAAAGTTTCTCGTCCTGTTCGGTGCGTTGTTCGTGTTCGTGGTGGCCGCGGCTACGGCGGACAATCCGATCATGGGCTGGTCCGACGCCGTGCGTGAGCAGGTGTCGTCGAGCTGGTGGCTGTTGGCGCTGATCGCGATCGAGGTTGTCCGCCAGATCCACATGTTGATCGGCGAGCGGTCGTCGGAGTATTACGTCTTCTGGACCGACAGGGTCTTCGGCCGCTTCGAGCGCCGCCTGCGCCAGCTCAACGACTGGAACCGCTACCGCATCGGCCGTGCCCTGAAATGGGTGGCGACGGCCGCGGTCTTCGCGTTTGTCTACGCCCGGATCAAGCACGACTCCGTGTTCAACGCGATCATTGGGCTCCCCGGCGATATCTGGCGGGCGGCCCCGTTCGTGGTGCAGATCATGTTTATCATGTTTATCACCATCGGGCAGTTTGCGCTGTTGTTCTGGTTCCTCTCCCGCGGTGGTGTGGATGTGTACTTCCCCGAGGACATCAAGACCCGGTTCACCGACGTGTGGGGCCAGGACCACGTTCTGTCCCGGGTCAAGGAAGCGGTCTTCTACCTGGAGAAACCGCAGGAGATCGAAAGCCGGGGCGGGTACGTGCCCGGGGGCATCCTGCTGTGGGGCCCGCCCGGCACCGGGAAGACGCTGATCGCGGAGGCGGTCGCCGGTGAGACTGGGAAACCCTATGTCTTTGTCGACCCGGGCGCCTTTCAGGCCATGTTCTTCGGTGTCGGTGTGATGAAGGTGAAGAGCCTTTTCCGCAAGCTGCGCAAACTCTCCCTGCGGTATGGCGGTGTGATTGTTTTCTTTGATGAAGCCGATACTCTGGGCAATCGTGGTCAGCTCGCCGGTGGTGACTTCGGGCGGTCGACGCCGTCCGGTCACGCTGACGGCAGCTGGACCGGCCTGATCGGCTCCGGCGGCTCCTGCAACGGGATGACCTACGCGAGCAACTCGGCGCGCCGGCAACTGGTGGAAGCCCGGTTCGTGGTTCCCGGTGGCGGCGGCGGTGGTCAGTCCAGTTTCGACGGAACGCTGCAGGCGCTGCTCACCGAGATATCGGGTCTGAAGAAGCCGCGTGGCTTCCTCAACCGGGTCGTGCGGCGTGCTCTGGGCATGCGCCCGAAGCCGCCACCGAAGTACCGAATCATGGTCATGATGGCGACGAACATGCCGCAGTCACTGGACGAGGCGCTGTTGCGCCCCGGCCGGATCGACCGCATCTACAAGGTGGGCTACCCGAGCAAGGAGGGCCGGGTACGGACTTTCAACGGCTATCTGGCGAAGGTCACCCACGAGGTGACGCCCGATCAGGTCGAGCGGCTTGCCGTGATGAGCCCCTACGCCACCGGCGCGAGTATCAAGGACATGGTCAACGAGGCTCTCATCCAGGCCATCAAGGCCGGCCGTGAGGTCGTCACCTGGCCTGATCTGCTGCGTGCCAAGTCAATCAAGGAACACGGCCTGCCCGACGACCACGAGTACGTGGAGCGGGAGCGCCACAGCATCGCCCTGCACGAGGCATGCCATGCGGTGGTCATGTACCGGTTGCAGAAGCACATGGTCATCGACATGGCGAGCATCGAGCGCCGCGGGGACACCGGTGGGTTCGTGGCTCCGGTGCCGTTGGAGGACCGGTTCGTCGACTGGCGGTCCGAGGTCGAGATCGATGTGATGACCTTCCTGGCCTCCATCGTGGGCGAGCGGATGTTCTTCGACGGTGACCACACCCAGGGAGTCGGCGGTGACCTGCATGCCGCCACCGAACTTGTCGCCCGCAGCATCGGCAGGCACGCGATGGGCAGCACGCTGATGTCCCGCCCGGCGCTGGCCTCGGGTCTCGACGGCAATCCGGCGCACACCGCTGGCAGCCCGGGGTACCTCGGTGGCGGGTTCGCCGATGAGGTCGAGGCCAAGCTCCAGGAGCTGTATCAACGGACCGAGGTCATACTGTCGGACAATCGCCGGGAGGTTCTCGCGGTGACCCACGCGCTGGAGACGAACAAGACCATTACCGGCGAGGATGTTGAAGCGATCATGAAGGGTACGCTCGGTCCCACGCTGGATGGTCGCCGCTACCACGAGCCCGACTTTCTCGACCTGGCGGAGGAATATCACCTCAGTGCCGTCCAGGCACACCGGGGCCACCCCACCGAGCAGCTGCGGCTACCCGATCTCAGCAGGGCCGCGGCCTCGGCGGGTCCGGACTGACCTGACCAGACCGGACCGATCGGATCTGACCGGCACGAGCAGCTTGCCGCGCGCCATACCCGCTCACGCCGGGGGCGCGGCAGCCGCGCCGTCGTCCCGGCTGTGATACCTGGACGACGGC
>NZ_CAKJTP010000054.1:13556-28579 GCF_917627335.1 Protofrankia sp. CiT1
GGGGGATCGGGCGCTCTTACAGGGGGATGTTGCCGTGGGAGCCACGGCCGGCGGGTGCCCCGGCAAGGGTGCTGGCGATGACCGCGCGGGTGTCGGCGGGTGTCACCACGGCGTCCACCACTCCCAGTTCCACGGCTCGGTCGATCCCGCCGACCAGGCGCGCATGTTCGGCGGTGAGTTCTGCAAGCACGGTTGAGCGGCGCTGCGCCGGGACCTCCGCCAGCGTGCGGCGGTGCAGGATTCCCACGGCGGCCTCGGCTCCCATCACCGCGACCTCCGCTGTTGGCCATGCGTACACGGCTGTTGCGCCCAGGCAGCTGGCGTTCATCGCGATGTAGGCGCCGCCGTATGCCTTGCGGGTGACGACGGTGACGCGGGGCACAGCGCACTCGGAGAACGCATAGAGCAGTTTCGCGCCGCGCCGGACCACGCCTTCCCATTCCTGGCCGACGCCTGGGAGGTAACCCGGCACATCGACCAGGACGATCAGCGGTACTCCGAAGGAGTCGCACATCCGTACGAAACGGGACGCCTTTTCGGCGGACGCCGCGTCCAGGCAGCCGCCACGGCGCAGCGGGTTGTTCGCGACCACGCCGACCGTGCGGCCACCGAGCCGGCCGAGCGCGGTGACGATGTTCGGTGCCCACTTCGGGTGGAGTTCGAGCACCTCGCCGTCAAGGACGCCCGCGACCAGCGGGCGCACGTCGTACGCACGGCGGGGTGACTCCGGCAGAAGGCTGCCGAGGTCGCGATCCCGCACCGGTCCGATTTCGCCCTGATCGGCAAGGAGCGCGCACAGCCGCCGGGTGCGTTCGATGGCGGCCTCGTCGGAGTCACAGGTGATCGCGACCACGCCGCTGCGGCGTGCGTGTACATCGGCTCCGCCCAGGCTGTCGGCGGTGCAGTCCTCGCCGGTCACGGTGCGTACGACATCCGGGCCGGTAACGAAGATTTTGGCATCCGGGCCCATGAGGACGATGTCGGTCAGCGCGGGGCCGTACGCCGCGCCACCCGCGGCGGCACCCAGCACCAGGGACAGCTGTGGGATCCGCCCGGATGCTCGCACGGTTGCCGCGAACACGCGGCCGACACCGTCAAGAGACGCCACACCCTCCTGGAGCCGAGCGCCTCCGGAATGCCAGATTCCCACCACCGGAGCGTCGAGGCGCACCGCGGCCTCGATAGCGTGGACGATCCGCGCACAGCCGTCACGGCCCATCGCTCCGCCCTGAATGGTCGCGTCCGTGGCGAAGGCGACGACCGGACTGCCATCAACGGTGCCTTTTCCAGCCAGCACCCCGGAGCTGTCCGCCGTGGTGAAGGGCTCGAATGAATCAGGATCGAAGAACTGGGTCAGCCGGGCTGACGGAATGCGTGGGTCAATGCGTTCGAGCGTAGAGAGACTCATTTTTTGTCTCCTTGAGATCATAGTGTCTCGGGCGGCGCGAAGGAGACGACTTCCCGCTGGTCATGTCGCGATCCGCGGGGTCCTGTAAAGTCATGCCGCCGCTGACCGGTTTGAGGTCACTGGGTTCTCCGGCCGTGTGCGCGAGCCATTGTCACGCGGCCGTCGACCGGCTGGGCCTGTCGCGGAGCCCCGGAATTCAGTGCCGGGTGCCCGTCTCGGGTGCCCGTGCGGACCTGAAATAACCAGGCATGCAGGCCCGCACGGGTGAAGTCGTCAGGTATATGGATGTCAGGGTGTGAAAGCGAGGCAGACGTCGTGCCCGCCGAAACCGAACGAGTTCGACAGCACCGCCCCGGTGGGGATGGCACGGTTATCGATGGACACCACGTCCAGGTCGATCTCGTCGTCGAGAGCGTCGAGGTTACGGGTCGCCGGTACCGTCCGCTCCCGCAACGCCAGGACACAGAACACCGCCTCGACCGCGCCGGCCGCGCCCAGCAGATGCCCGGTCATCGACTTGGTCGAGGTCACCGTCACGGTGTCGAGCGCGGCACCGAGCGCGGCCCGCAGCGCACGGGCCTCGGCGACGTCCCCGGCCGGAGTGGAGGTGGCGTGGGCGTTGATGTGCACGACATCGGTCGGGACGAGCCCGGCGGAGCGCAATGCCGCGCGCACGGCCCGCGCCGCCCCGGCCCCGCCGGGTTCGGGCGCCGCCACATGGTAGGCGTCCGCGCTGATCCCCGAACCGGCCAGCGTGGCGTACACCCGCGCGCCGCGGGCGCGGGCGTGCTCCGCGGTCTCCAGGACCAGCACCCCCGCACCCTCCCCGAGGACGAAGCCGTCCCGGCCCTTGTCGAACGGCCGGGACGCCGTGGCGGGCGCGTCGTTGCGCCGGGACAGGGCCTGCATCTGGGCGAATCCCGCAAGGGGCAGAGCGTGGATCGCCGCCTCTGAGCCGCCCGCGATCGCGATGTCGGCCCGGCCAGCCCGGAGCATGTCCAGCGCATGGCTGATCGCCTCCGCGCCGGACGCGCAGGCGCTGACCGGGGCGTGCACCCCGGCACGAGCGGTGAAGGCGAGCCCGACGGTCGCGGCCGGCCCGTTGGGCATCAGCATCGGCACCACATGCGGGGAGACCCGCCGCGGCCCCCGCTCCCGCAGCACGTCGTACTGGCCCAGCAGGGTCAGGACTCCGCCGATGCCGGAGCCGATCACCGCGGCGAGGCGTTCAGGGTCGACGTCGGGGGTGCCGGCGTCGGCCCAGGCCTCCCTGGCCGCGACCAGGGCGAGTTGTTGGACCCGGTCGAGGGTACGGGCCTCGACCCGGCCCAGCGGGGGTTCCACCGCCAAGGGCGCGCCGATGTGCACGGGCAGCTGCTCGACCCAGTCCTCGGTGAGGCGGCGGACCCCGGAGCGGCCCGCGAGCAGCCCCTCCCAGGTGGATGCGACATCGCCGCCGACAGGAGTGGTTGCCCCGAGGCCGGTGACCACGACCTGCCTGGGGGTCTCGGTCACGCGGCGACACCCGCCCGCTGGATGTAGGACACCGCGTCGCCGACGGTCTTGAGGCTCTTGACGTCCTCGTCGGGGATCTTCACGCCGAACTTCTCCTCGGCCGCGACCACGACCTCGACCATGGACAGCGAGTCCACGTCCAGATCGTCGATGAAGGTCTTGTCCGCCGTGGCGTCGGCCGGGTCGACTCCGGCGACCTCCTCCAGAATCGCGGCGAGCCCTGCCAGGATGTCGGACTGCGACATGTACTTCTCCTTCTTGGTTTACCCCGGTACTTCCGTCTGCCGGGCGGCACTTTCGGGGAATCCTATGGGCAGCGGACGACCTGACCGCAGTAGGTCAGGCCGGCGCCGAAGCCGAACAGCAGAACCGGATCACCCGGCTGCAGCCTCCCGCCGTCGAGGAGCCGACTGAACGCGAGTGGGATGCTGGCGGCTGAGGTGTTGCCGGCGTCAACGACATCGCGGGCTATGACGGCGTTTGTAGCACCGATACCGTTTACCAGCGCATCGATTATCCGGAGATTGGCTTGATGGGGGACAACGCCGGCGATGTCGGCTGGCGCGAAGCCGGCCAATTCACAGGCACGCCGGACTATCGGTGTCAACGCGATGGCCCACCGGAACACCGTCTGGCCTTCCATGCGAAACAGGTTGTCACCATACCCCGGAACGCGAATGGCGCCCGCCTTCCCACCGTCATGGCCCCATACGGCCGGTCCGATCTCCCTGGTCACGGCGGGCCCGACGACCGCCGCGCCAGCACCGTCGGCAAGCAGGACACACGTCGAACGGTCGTCCCAGTCGGTGTAGTCCGACAACCGTTCGGCCGCGACGACCATGACGTGTCTGGCGCTGCCGGCCCGGACCATGTCGGACGCCATCGACAGGGCGTAGGAGAATCCGGCACAGCCCGCGTTGAGGTCGAGGGCGCCTGCCCGCCCGGCACCGAGGCGGTGGGCGATCTGCGGCCCGGAACCAGGGATCTGGGACGGATTCGTGCAGGTCGCAAGCAGGACCATGTCGAGATCGGCGGCGTCGATACCGGCTGAGGCCAGCGCCTTCTCCGCCGCCATGCTCCCCATCGAGACGATCGTCTCGTCGGCATCCGCAATGCGTCGGGCGGCGATACCCGTCCGCGCGCGAACCCATTCGTCCGAAGTCGCGACACGCCTGGCGAGATCGTCGTTGGTAACCACACGGGCGGGCCGGTATGTCCCGAGCCCCA
The DNA here is from genome assembly GCF_917627335.1 of Protofrankia sp. CiT1. Classification (NCBI taxonomy): domain Bacteria; kingdom Bacillati; phylum Actinomycetota; class Actinomycetes; order Frankiales; family Frankiaceae; genus Protofrankia; species Protofrankia sp. CiT1. Next base: position 17,707 of record NZ_CAKJTP010000054.1, read on the forward strand.
TCAGCCGGGAGCCGGTCATCGCGCTACTCCGACGAGCCCGCTGAGGGTCTCCTCGACGTCGTCGCCGACTGGGTCACCGCCGGCAAATTCGGCGACCAGCTCACGGGCTGCGGGCAGGTCGTCGGGGGTCTTCACGGCGACGATCCGCACGCCGGGGAACTCCCTTTTGGCGATTCCCGCCAGTGTGCCGGCGGGCGGGAGCTCCAGAACGGCCGTCACTCCGAGATCACGCAGCCGCGCCAGGCACAGGTCCCACCGGACCGGGGCGGCCACCTGGTTCACCAGCCGGGTGACCAGATCCGAGCCGGTCTTTATGATCATTCCATCCGCGTTGGACACCTGTGGCAGCGCGGGAGTTCGCGGCCGTAGCCCCGGAGCGACCTGCGCCAAGCGCTCACGGGCGGGTTCCATGAAGTGGGTGTGAAAGGCGCCCGCGACCGACAGCGGCCGCAGGCGGGTCCGGGGCGGCGGGTTGTCGGTGAGGCCGGCCAGTGCCTCGATCGTGCCGGCCGCGACGATCTGGCCGGCACCGTTGCGGTTCGCGGCGGTCAGAGCCAGCTGCTCCAGGTGGTTGATGACGACATCCGGTTCGCCACCGACCACAGCGGTCATACCGGTGGCGACACGCCCCGCGGCCTGCGCCATTGCGCGTCCGCGCAACGCGACGAACACGAGCGCGCTTTCAGCCGTCAGCGTGCCGGCCAGCACGGAGGCGGTGATCTCACCCACGCTGTGGCCGCCGACCACGATATTTCCCGTGTTGATCGGAGGCAGTTGCTCGGCGGCGACCAGACCGGTTGCGACGATCAGTGGCTGAGCGATGGCCGTGTCCCGGATCGTGTCCGCGGACGCGTGGCAACCGACGTCAACGAGGTCGATTCCGACGGCCTCGGACCACCACCGCAACCGTGTCTCAATCCCGCCGATCTTGATCCAGGGCTGCAGCTGACCTGGGGTCTGGGCACCTTGACCGGGCGCGAGGATAACGAGCACCGGACTACCTAACCCTTCCCGGCCGCTGTCTGTCGCTGGCGGGCACTCACCGTTGTGCCGTCAGCCCGTTGTGGGGTCTCCACAAAATGATTCGGTCGTCGCGCGTCTTTGTTCCGCATCTACTCCGCTGGAGCGGAATTTCGTGACGCTGGCGACAAGTGATGGCAAGACGTCCGGGTCGACCGGCGCCGAACCCGCAGGCCGGCTACGCAGCGGGCCGGTCTGTGACCGGCCTGTGACCGGCCTGTGGTCAGGCCGCGGTCAGGCGGCCCAGGATGAGCGCCACATGCAGGGTGAACCGTTCGCGGTGATCTGTCGGATCAAGACCGCAGACGTCGGCGGCCTTACGCAGTCGGTAACGGACCGTGTTGGGGTGGAGATAAAGCGCGCGCGCCGTGGCCTCCAGCGAGGCGCCGAGGTCGAGGTAGGCCCGGCCGTCGCCAGCAGCGGTGTTCCCGCCTCGCGCAGCGGGTTGTAGACCTCCTCCACCAGCGCTCGGCGTGCCCCGGTATCGCCGGCCAGCGCCCGTTCAGGCAGGAGCGCCTGTGCCGTTACCGGTCGCGGAGCGGCCGGCCACGCCGCGACCACGTCGGCGGCGGCCAGCGCCGCATGCGCCGAGGATGCCGCCGCGGCCAGATCGGCCGCGACCGGGCCGATGACGACCGGACCGGGCCCCCACGCGGGCAGCAGGGCGGCGGCGGCATCGAGCAGGGCACGCTGGGTCTGGTCATCGGATCTGACTGACCGCGCCGCGGCCTGGCTGGTGGCGAAGTCACCCCCGACGATGACAACCAGGCGTTCGTGGTGGACACCGGTGAGCACCTCCAGCCCGGCACCGCGCCCGAGGCGGTGGACCTCGTCGACGACGACCTCGGGGGAGTGGTCCGGGGCGTCCCCGATGATCACAGCGACCGCGGGCGGGTTGCGCCATCCCAGTGCCGCCGCGCGCGACGGCAGCGCCCGTTCCACCTCGCCGCGTACGACATGGTCGACGACGAGCGCCTCCAGCCGGGCGTCCCAGGCACCGCGCTCCTCAGCGGCACGGGCATAGACGACCGCGCCGGCGAAGGCGATGTCACGGGAGTAGCGCAGCACATCGGCCAGCAGCCGTTGCTCGTGCTCGGGGCCGGCCAGGGCGGGTACCTCAGCCTCGATCGCCTCGACAGCCACCCGCACGAGATCGACCAGCCGGCGGAAGGTGACCGCTCGAACGAGATCGCGGGGGGCGACCCGGAAGACGTCTCCGGACAGCTCCCGGGCGTGTTCGGGCCGCCGGCACCACTCCACGAAGGACGAGATCCCAGCCTGCACCACCATCTGGATGTCGGCCCGGTGGCGTGCTGACATGTTCGAGAACCAGGGCAGGACGTCGTGCATGCGTACCACGGCGCGGCTCGCGAGCATGCCGCTGGACCGTTCTATCCGCCGGATGATCTCCTCGGCCGTGGTAAGGGCCACCTGTTGCTCGGGCAGGGACCCGACGGCCGCGTTCCTGGCCGAAGGAGCGTCGCTGCCCGTGGCCGGCTGCGTCACCGGCTGCGCGGTGTAGCGATCCCGGCTGCTGGGCCGGAGCTGGAACGCCGCTCACCACCATCGAACATGTCTCCTCCATCAAGTCGTTGACGCATGCGCCCTGGCCCGGATCCTTGTCTCCCGCGGACCGCGGGATGTGCGGGCGGCACGCGACGGACGTCAGGGTGACAATCAAGCCTGGCAGCGATTGTCTACAACTGATCATTAAAACGGCTGGCCCAGCTGTGGACCTTGGCGACATACGCCCTGGTCTCGCCAAAGTCAGGGACACCGCCAGCGTCACGGACGGCCCGGGGCCCAGCATTATACGCGGCGAGAATCAGCGACACGCGGTCGCCGGGCAGCTTCTGGACGACGTCGGCCAGGTGAGCCTCATAGTGCGCGGCGGACGGGATAGCGTCCGCCGGATCCAGGGGATTCGCCATCCCGTCGGCGTTACCGTCGACACCGAACTGTTTCCAGGTCTCGGGCAGGAACTGCATAAGGCCTCGAGCACCGGCGGCGGATACAGCCAGCCGGTTGAACTTGCTTTCCACCCGCGCCTGACCAGCGAGCTGCGCGGCGGTGAGCACACCGTAGACGGTCGCGGCCTCCTGGAAGAGGGGGATCAGATCGGGCGGGACCCGGACTGATGACCGGGGCGTGGCCGCGCCACAGCCGGTCAGGACCGTTGCCATGATTATGATCATAAATAGAGTGAGCGAGCTGGTAGCGCGTAACGCCTCCGGCCGGGTCGTGTCGCGTACGCGGAGCCGCGATTCCCACTGAGGGTTCACCTGCCCATTCTCCTGCGTTGGATGATCGTATGTGCGGACCTGGTCAATCTCCCGGGCCGGGGGTCTTGGGACAACGGTAAAACGACGACGGTCTCATACATCGCCAGCGGTCGCGGGATGGCGCGCGGGGCGGATGATTCCAACTGGACACCCCCCGGCGGTGCTGGTGGCCCAACTGCTGTGATATTGCTAAGAGAGACATAAAAGAAACTAGGGGTGACGTTATTGGCATCTTGGCAACGTCCCGGCTAGCCGTCGACGGCGGACAGCCAGTTCGTGACAGGCCGTATCCGCGATGGCCCGTCTTTCGTCCTGAGGAGATCGCCACGGCGACGGCGACCATGCGTAGGGGCGACGTCAGCTACTGGACGGGCCGCGAGGGCAGGCGTTTTGAACGCGAGTTCGCCGAAGCCGTCGGCGCGTGTCATGGGGTGGCTGTGGCCAACGGCACGGTTGCCCTGGAGATCGCCCTGCGGGTGGTCGGGGTCGGGCCGGGGGATGAGGTGGTGGTGCCGGCGCGGTCGACCATCGCGCCGGTCAACTGCGTCGCCGCTCTCGGCGCCCGTCCGGTGTTCGCCGATGTGGACGCTGAGTCACAGACGATCACCGTTGACTGTATCCGCCGGGTGCTCACCGCGCGGACCCGTGCTGTCGTCGCCGTTCACCTGGCCGGTTGGCCAGCGGATGTGGACGCACTGCGGGGCCTGGCTCGAACCCGCGGACTCGCCGTCATCGAGGATTGCGGCCAGGCGCACGGGGCCACCCTGCGAGGCCGATCGGTTGGGACACGAGGCGATATCGGTGTGTGGTCATTCGGCTACGATAGAATTCTGAGCACCGCTGGTGAGGGTGGCATGGTCACCACTGACGATGCGGCGCTGTACCGGGCGGCGTGGTCATACAAGGAGCAGGGGCGGCGTTTCGCGGTCGTGGACGCGGGGGCCGAACCGAGGCTGGAGCCGGACGGCCTGTCAACAGACGACTTCGGCGGCGACGGGTTCGATGATCGCGATTGGGAGCAGGGTGGCGGCTCACCTCTCGCCCATGGCGGCTTCGGCACGAATGCCCGCATGCACGAACTGGCCGCGGCGGTAGGCCGGGCAGGGCTTCCGCACCTGCCGGAGATGGTCGAGCGGCGCCGGGACAACGCCCTGCTGCTCGCCTTGCGGCTCCGCGATGTAGCGGCGCTGCGGTTGGTCTCGCCCCCTTCTCACGTCGGCCACGCCTACTACCGCTGGTATGCGTTTGTGCGGACTGACCTGCTCCACGACGGCTGGAACCGCAATCGGGTCGTGGCGGCTGTCCGGGCGGAGGGAGTCCCCTGCTTCACGGGCTGCCCTCGGGAGGTGTATCGGGAGGCGGCCGTGCCCGCGTGGTGGCGCCCCGCGGCGTCCCTGCCGGTGGCCAGGGAGCTGGGCCGTACGGCGATCGCCCTCCTCGTGCATCCGGCCCTCGACCTGTCCGACATCTCCGACGCCTCCGACGCGCTCGTCAAGGTCATGTCGGTGGCGACGTCGGCGTAGTTCGCGCGTCACTGTTCGTGGGCGCGTCACTGTTCGTGGGCGACCGCGGTGGGCGTCTGGCCCGGTCGGGGCTGGACGGGTATCTCGGCCTCCAATCGCGGCTGGACGCCGAGATCCTCGCAGCGGGCGAGCTGGCGCAGCGCGGTCCTGGCGCTTTCCGGCTGTCCCCACGGGTCGAGATCGAGGATGTGCCGCCGCTCGACCGGCGGCGCCGACACGTAGGAGATCAGGGGGTGATGGCGGCGGATGTCGTGCTCGTTGTCGTCGAAGAGCTCCTCGTGCAGTTTCTCGCCGGCGCTGAGCCCCGTGTAGATCACCTCGACGGGGCGCGCCGCCCGGGTCGCGAGGCGTTTGGCGACATCGGCGATTCGCACGGGCTGGCCCATCTCGAGCACGAGGACGTCACCGTTGCCACCCAGCGCGCCGGCCTGGATGACAAGCTCCACGGCCTCCTCGACGGTCATAAAGTAACGGGTGACATCCGGATGCGTGACCGTGAGTGGACCGCCGGCCGCCAGCTGGCTGGCGAAGATCCTCAGTACGGAGCCCTGGCTGCCCAGCACGTTACCGAACCGGACGCTGACGAATACCCCACGCGCATGCTGGCCGACGTGGGCGGTCAGGCGTTCGGTGATTCGTTTGGAGTAGCCCAGGGCACTCGTCGGGTTCGCGGCCTTGTCGGTTGAGATGTTGACGAAGCGTTCGACGCCGACAGCGACAGCGGCGTCGAGGATCGCGAGCGTCCCCCAGACGTTGGTCTTGATCGACTCGCCGGGGAAGCGTTCCAACAGCGGCAGGTGTTTCAGTGCGGCGGCGTGGAAGACCACCTGTGGACGGTGCCGGTCGAACAGCGCGTCGACAGCCTCGACGTCCCGGATGTCACACAGCACCACGGCTTCGTCGTCGGCGATCGCCTGGCCGTGAATGGACAGCTGGACGGCCCGCAGGGCTGATTCGTCCCGGTCAAGCATGATCATTTTTTCGGGTTGGTGGCGGTGGATCTGGCGGCACAGTTCGGAACCGATCGAGCCGCCGGCTCCGGTGACCAGGATCCGTTTACCGGTGAGATAGCCCGCAACCGAGGAGACGTCGGTCTGGATCTGGCAACGCCCCAGCAGATCGGTGAGGTCGAGGTCGCGGATGTCACGCACGTCCACGCGCCCGTCGATGAGATCCACCACCCGCGGGAGCACCTTGACGGTGAGGCCCGCCTCCTCGGCGACCTCGGTGATCTCCCGTAGCAGCGTGGCGTCGGCGCTCGGGATGGCCACCAGCAGGGTACGCGCGCCGGTCTGGCTGGCGACCGTGGCGATGGCCTCCCGCCCGCCGCGTACCCGCACCCCGCTCAGGGCCAGGTTCCAGGTGCGGGGATCGTCGTCGAGCAGGGCCACCGGCAGGTACGGGCTGTCCGGGGTGTGCAGCATCGAGGCCAGCACGCGGTCGGCCCCGTCACCCGCACCGAAAACAATGATCGGCTCGGTATCGGGGCGCTGTGGGCGCCGGCCGCGTTTCTCGGCCAGCCGCCACAGGTAACGGATGCCGAACATCGCGACGAGACCGACCGCGCCCGCCAGCGGCAGGACGCTCACCGGCAGCGGCCCGGGCCGGCTGATGCCGGCGTCGACGACGACGATCCCGAGCGTGGCCAGCCCGACCGAGCAGGTCAGGGCGAGTACCTCGTCGAAGCCACCGAACCGGTACCGCCCAAGGTAGAGGTGCAGAGCTGTGCCGGTGACGTAGAGCAGGCAGGCCGCGAGAACGGCGATCACCCAGAATCCGGCGTCGGCCACGGGCGGCTGGCCGAACCGGGCGAGGTAGGCCGCACTCAGGCCGAGTACCAGGCACGCCGCGTCGACACCGATCTGGAGGCCGACCCGCCAGCGCAGGTCCAACAGGGACAGCCGGGCGACGGCCCGCCACCACCGGAGCTCTTGGGGGCCAAAAGTCTTCTGTTTCTGCATGACTCCACAGCGTAATAACTACTGATGGTAAGTACATGGATGCGGAGCGAGTATGTTGGTTGCGCAGCGTCGTGCTGCGATAACTAGGATGTTTTGCCCGGAGAGGACAGGTCTGTTGGTGGAACTTCGGGACTACGTCAGAGCGCTCCGCCGGAGTTGGCCGCTTCTGGTGGTCTGTGTCATGCTTGGCGCTCTGGTCGCCGCGGCTGCCACCTGGCGGGAGGCGAAGGCCTACGCCGCCGCGGAGACTCTGGTGGTGGTGTCGTCAGACGGCACCGACAGCGCGACATCGGCCTATCAGGGCGGTCTGCTGTCCCAGCAGCGGGTGAAGTCCTATGTCGATCTTGTTGCCAGTGATCGGATCGCTGCGGGGGCCGTCGCCAGGCTCGGTCTTGATATGCCGTCACGGAGCCTCCAGGCCAAGATCAAGGCCGAAGCCGTCCCGGACACGGTGCTGTTGCGGATCACCGTGACGGATGGCGACGCCAGGCGCGCTCAGGCGCTCGCGGACGCGGTGGGCGAGGTGTTTTCCGAGGCTGTCGCGCAGATCGAGACGCCGGCTCCCGACAAGTTGCCGTCGGTGCGGGTGAACGTGTGGGAGAAGGCGAAGCTGCCGACCGAGCCCGTGTCGCCGAAACCCGTACGGGCCATTTCCCTGGGTGCCCTCCTGGGCCTGCTCGTGAGCATCGGTGCGGCTGTGCTCCGTCAGCGGCTCGACACGAGCGTCAGGACCGACGCCGACATCACCGCGGCGACCGGCCTGGCAACGCTCGGCGCGATCGCCTTCGATACCGCGGGCGCACGCTACCCCCTGGTGGGGCCGCTGGACGCGCAGTCAGCGCGCGCGGAGGCGTTTCGCCAGCTCCGGACAAACCTGCGGTTCGCCGATGTGGACATGCCGGCGCGCGTCATCCTGGTCTCCAGCGCCACGTCCGCGGAGGGCAAAACAACGACGACCTGCAACCTGGCGATCATTCTCGCGCAGGCCGGAGCACGAGTGGCGCTGGTCGAGGCGGACCTGCGCAGACCGTCCTTCAGAGAGTACCTCGGGATCGAGACCGCCGCCGGTCTCACCTCCGTGCTGATCGGTGCTGTTGATCTTGATGACGTGCTGCTGCCATGGGGTGATGATGGTGGCCGGCTGGAGGTCCTGCCCAGCGGGCCGCTGCCACCCAACCCCAGCGAGCTGCTCGGGTCCCGCGGCATGGGCGAGGTGCTCCGCGAGTTGTCCGGCCACTTCGACATCGTGCTCATCGACGCCCCACCGCTGCTCCCGGTCACCGACGCGGCTGTGCTCGCCGCGCAGGTGGATGGCACCCTGCTGGTCGTCCGCAACGGCCGGACCCGGCGGGAACAGCTGGCCCGGGCCGCCGAGGTGCTGCGGGCGGTGGACGCGCGGGTGCTGGGGGTCGTACACAACATGATTCCCACCAAAGGGCTGGACGCTATGTACTACGGCTATCCCTCCTACAGCGGGTACACCCAGATCAGGATGGGGCCGGGCCGGCGGAACAGACACCGAGCCGTTGCCCAGCAGAGCGTGGTCGACCCGGGGAGAAGCGGCGCGGGCCACAGCGAGGGCCACGGTGAGGGCATAAGGATCGCTACCCAGCGTGAGTCGACTGACGATCCCGACGGTGCCGCTGGGGGCCCAGCTGACGATGCGGCCGAATCGCGCACCATGGAGCATCCGGTTGGCGGCGTCGGGGCTGGCGGTGATCTGTCGGCGGAGCTGACGACCCCGTTGGCGCTTGACGCGAAAACGACCGGATCCCACCGGCGCAAGCGCTAGTAGATGAAACCGGGGCTGGCCACCGGGACGAGCCTCCGGTGCCCGTGGTCCCGCTGGGGCCGGCGCTTCTCGAGGCTTCGCGTCCTGGCGGCCGCGACTGTGATCGTGCTGTTGCTGGTTGCCGTGGCCACCGCCTGGGTAGCGGTTCGCGGCCGGCTGGCGCAGTCACACCTGCGGATCGCCCAGACCCAGCTCGGTCAGCTCGAACGTGAGTTGTCCGCTGGTCGCGGGATGTCCGTGGCCCGGTTGCGCCAGACGACGAATGAGGTCATCCGTGAGACGGCCGCGGCCAGGCGTCTCACCGGCGGTCTGGTCTTTGCGCTGGCTGCCCGGGTACCGCTGGTCGGTTGCCCCGTTCACACGACGCGGTTGATGGCGGTGGCGGTCAACGACTTCGCCGCGGTCGGGCTGCCGGCCATTGCCACGGTTGGTGAGGCCCTCCTCCCGGCCGGGACGCCTGGCGTCAGGCCCAGCCTGGTGTCACGGCTCATCGGGGTCCGTGGCTCGATCGACACCGCGCGGGCCGCTGTCGGGCAGTTCCGCCAGGAAGCTGGCCGCACGTCCGCCTGCGGTGCGATCGGGCGGCTGGTCGGCATCGAGAAGGCGGTCACCGAGGCTGTGCGGCTGAGCGAGGCCCTCGCTCGGACGGCGCAGATGCTGGATCTCGCCAGCGGGCTGCTGCGCCGATGACAGATGCCGATGACAGGCGCGGCTGGCAGGCGACCGGGCAGCCGGGACCGGGCCGGCGGTCCTGGTTGTCGGCTGCCGTCAGCGCGTTCGTAACCGAATGATCACATGTCGGAAAACCAGCTGGCAGAAGGCTTGGCCGGGAACAGCTGACAAGGAGCGTTTCCAGATAGGGTGCCGACGCTCCAGAATCCCAGCGGATCACGCTGACGGCGCCGCGGCGGGCCGAGGTGATCGACCTGTGCCGCCGACCGGGGGTACTGGTGGTTGAGGACAACCCATACGGACTGCTGTCGTTCACGGGTGAGCCGGTGCGGGCGATGCGGGCGATACGCGCCGACGCCCCTGACGATGTGGTGTATCTGGGGTCGTTCTCAAAAATGTTGGCCCCTGGGCTGCGGGTCGGGCGGGCGCCGGCCCCACCAGCGGTGACGGCACGGCTGGTGTTGGCGGCGGAGTCGGCGATCCTGTCGCAGTCGATGTTCACCCAGCTGGCGGTCGGTTACTCTTTTCGATCTTGCGGCTGTGGGGCTATCAGAGGATCTTCCGGTAGCTGTCAACAACGGGGCCTCCACCTGCGGAAACGGCCCGCTGGCGCTGGCTGTCACACCGTTGTTCGGGCACTCCCGGATGTGGGCGGCGATCCTCGCCGGCTGGATTTCCGCGTTGCTGCAGGCCATCACCGGCTACGACCAGCACACCGGCCGCGCGCACGCCGCCCGTCTCCGCCGCGACCTGCTCCTGGTCCCCGGCCGGCTGGTGCGCCACGCCGGCCAGCCCATCCTGAGCCGTCAACGATCTTCGACAGCGCTACTGGCGGATGTAGGTCAGAAGGTCAGGTCGTCCCAGGTGATGGTGATCGGGATGGGGTTGGTGATCTCGGGAGGGCCGCTGGCCTCGTCCTTCATGAAGGTGCCCAGGTGTTTGTAGAGCATGCTGGCGCGGTCGAGTGCGTAGCGTTCGATGCTGGTGACGCCGTCGTTGTCGAGCCTGGTGATCCAGTAGTGCGGGATACCCGCGCGGGCGTACTCGCCGAGCTTGTCGGTGGTGTCCTGAGTCTCCGAGCCGGGCGAGACGATCTCGATGACGAGCAGGGCGTGCTCGGCGCGGAGCCGTTCGCCGCGGTCGCGGTCGAGACAGCGGTAGAGGATGACGTCGGGCCGGCGGTTGAGCAGTGGGACGTCGCGGAGCCGCAGGTCCACGTCGTTGTTGACCGTCAGGCAGCCGAACCGGCCTGACTTCACCGCGTCCCGGGCGTGCCGCTCCAGGAGGTTGGCCAGCCGCCGGCCGGCGGTCTGGTGATCCGGGGTGGGGGCCTCGCAGAACACGATGTAGCCGTCGACGATCTCGATTGCCCGTGCGAGTTCCTCTGATAGCGCCTCATACTCTGCGGCTGTCACGCGCGCGGGCTGCGGGCGCAGGTCACGCAGCCAGCTGTCCTCCGGCAGGGCCGTCGTCACCATCGCCTCCCGGCCAGGTTTGATCGTCAGACGTCCACGACGTCGGTGGACCGCGGTCCACTCGTCCCAGCGTAGGTCCCAGGCGCACGGCCGCGTGCGCGCACCGCATCAGGGACACAGCCTCGCAGTGCCGCGCCCGTTCAGTCGG
>NZ_CAKJTP010000055.1:0-19056 GCF_917627335.1 Protofrankia sp. CiT1
TGTCGAGACCCTCGTCCAGCAGCTGACGCTCAAGTTCGGCCCGCTTCCCGAGACGCTGCTCACCACCGTACGTAACGCCCCCGCTGACCAGCTGCAGACCTGGACCGTCCGCGTTCTGACCGCCGACACCCTCGACCAGCTCTTCGGCTAGCCCCAATGCCGTGAAGTTTGGCGGGGGTGGTCTCTGTCAAGGTGCTGGGGCGAGGATGTCAACGCTGACGGTGGCTTTGTAGCTGGGTCCGTGAAGCCGGCCCTTGGCAGTGCTGGCGGCATAGTTGGAGATCGCGCGTTTGACGACACGGGGGCTGATACGCAGGCGCCGGTCGGGGAGCAGATCAGCCAGGACCGCGCGGCCGATAACGCCAACGAGGTCGACGGTCTCGCCGTCGATCACGCCGGCGGCCTTGATGACCTGGTCACGGGCGGTCTGCAGGGCGGTGGTGAAGCTGCCGCGGTCGGGGTCGAGGGCCGGGTCGCTCAGGGCGGCGTCGGCGATCGCGTCCGCGGATCCCGACCCGGCAGCCCTCGGCCGCAAGGCGGGACGCGATCGCCCGGCCGATGCCGCGGGAACCACCGGCGACGAACGCGACCTTACCGCTCAGATGAAGATCTACTAGAGGATGTCCGCCTGTCGATCATGTGCCGCTGAACCGGCGCCGGGGTTGGAAGGGGCCCGCTGCGTGCCGCGGACCGTGCGGGACAGGTTCGTCTGGCGCTCGTACAGGTCGCGGACGGCCGACAGCTCCTGGTAGGGGCGCAGCTCCCGAACGACCTCACCAGTGCGGCGAACGATCAGATCCACCGGGCGTTCGGTCGCGCAGATCTCCAGCGCCTCGACGGTCACGGCGCACGCCCCGTCCGGTTCCTTCTGTCGCACCGCGGCGAGCGCGAGGTCGACCCGGGCCAGGGCCCGCGCGACCGGCCAGTTCGCCGCCGCCGCGTCGTACAACGTCACCGCCTGCTGGGCGAAGGTTCGCGCCTTCTCGGACTTGGAGAGCGCTGTGTAGGCCGTGCCGGCGTAGAACGGCAGGTAGGGGTAGTCGAAGGAATCGATGCTCTCCGCGTTGCTTTAGAGGATCTTCGGGCGCGGCTGGGTGTTCGCCAGTCGAGTGATCAGAAACTGAGGTCCGTACGCCCCCCGGTGGGGCCTACCAGGACGGACGAGCCGGGTGGATGCCGGCCGGCCCTCCGTAGGATCGTGCGCTGTGGGAAAAAAGAGTGCGGAACGCAACGCGAGGCTCGACACGCTCCGGCGCGAACAGCGGCGCCAGGAGCGCCGACGTTCCTTTCTGATCTACGGAATCGGTGGCCTGGCCGCATTGACGCTACTGGCCGGCATCATCGTGTACGCGCTGCTGGACAACCGGGCGAAGGACCAGAGCCGCTCGGTCGGTTACGTCACCAGGGCGAGCACGGCCGCGACCGCGGCCGGATGCACCGGCGTCGTCAACGACGCCTCCCACGGCAGCACCCACGTCGCGGCCAACCAGACCGTCGACTACACCGTCGCGCCGCCGTCATCGGGTAACCACGATTCCAGCCCGCTGCCGGACGCCTACCGTTTTTACGAGCGCATTCCCAACCTGCGGATCGAGCGTGCCGTCCACAACCTGGAACACGGCTTCGTCATCGGCTGGTACGACGCGAAACTCCCCGACGACCAGGTGACCGCGCTGCGCGCCGCCGCGGAGTCCGCCGGTGACCGGTTCATCGCCGTCCCCTGGGAACGCGGCGAGTTCACCGAGAACAAGCACTTCGTACTGACCGCCTGGGACCGGACCCAGCGGTGCGCGGTCGTGTCCGAGGCGGCCATCAAGGAGTTCGTGGGGACCTATGCCAACCCCAGCCCGGCCGGTGCGGTGTGGGACTCCCCCACCGCACCCGAGTCCGGTGCGGCCGGTGGCCCGCTCGACCTGAGCCCGACCATCGCCGGCAGCGCGCGGCAGCCCACCGGACCGGGTCCCGGGACCACCGCGCCCAGCTCAGCAGGCACGCCTGCCTCAGCAGGCACGCCCACGCCAGCGGACACGGCCGCCGCGACGCGGTGACGCGGCGCTGACGCGGGCGCTGTTGTCGGGTCACCAGCGCTGAGCGGAACGCGACCGGGGTGCCGGGCTGGAGCGGGCGGGCGCCGCCTCACCGCGCTCACGCGCGGTCCGAACTGAAGCGGATGGTGCCCGCCCCCAGAACGGCACCGGGGAACACCCGGACGCCAGCCCGCAGCTCGTTGCCGGGCTCGATCCGCGCGCCGTCACCCACGATGACCCCGTCAAGTGACACCCGCGCGCCGATGACCGCGCCAGCGCCCACCACCGACCCGCGCACCACAGCACCCTCACCGATGACCGCTCCGTCGAAGAGCACCGCACCGTCCACCGTGGCGCCGGCACCGACCGTCGTGCCAGCGCCCACCACCGCGCCACCACTGATCTTGGCGTCCCCGGCGACGGAGGCACCCGGCAACAGCAGCTGATCACCGACCGGTCCCGGCAGCGCGGAGGAGGCGATCCGCCCCGTCACCAGGTCCCGCGACCCCTGGATGAACGCGTCCGGAGTGCCCAGATCGAGCCAGTAGGTGCTGTCGACATAACCGGCCACGAGAACGCCGGACGCCAGCAGTCCTGGAAAGGTCTCCCGCTCGACCGAGACCGGCCGGCCGGCCGGAATGCCGTCGATCACGGACCGCCGGAAGACGTAGCAGCCGGCATTGATCCGGTTGGTCGGCGGGTCGGGTGTCTTCTCCAGGAACTGGGTGACCCGGCCGTCGGCGTCGGTGGGGACCACGCCGAACGCGCGCGGGTCACCAACCTCGGTCAGGTGCAGGGTGACGGCCGCGTCGGTGTCCCGGTGACGGCGCACCAGCGCGACGATGTCCAGGCCGGACAGGATGTCGCCGTTGAAGACGACCACCGGCTCGCCCGGCGCGGCGCGCAGCCGCGACGCGACGTTACGGATCGCGCCGCCCGTTCCCAGCGGCTCGGCCTCGGTGACGTACTCCAGTTCCAGACCATGCGCGGAGCCGTCGCCGAAGTACTCTTCGAATACTTCGGCCCGGTACGCGGTGGCGAGGACAACGCGGGTGATCCCGGCATCGCGCGCGCGGGCGAGCATGTGGGCGGTCACCGGAACGCCGGCGACCGGAAGCATCGGTTTCGGTGCTGACATCGTCAGTGGGCGCAGGCGACTACCCTGTCCCCCGACCAGCATCACAGCGTCCATAGAGCGTGAGTGTCCCAGAGGCCCCGCGCCCCGACGCACGATGTTGGGGCACTGCGGTGACGTCGGGTCGCGGACACCCGCTCACCAGCCCGGACGGCCCGCCGGAATGCGCGGACGGGCCGCACTGGCGATGCTGAAGACGTGGTGCGCCAGTGGCCCGCCGACTATCGGGTCTCCTCCAGCAACGTCCGGCCGGGCGCCGAGACGGCCATGGCCGCGCTTGCCGACGGCAGAGAACCGGGCTTCGCCGCCGCCCGCACCGACGGCAGCGGTCCCGCCACGCTCACGGTGTGGCTCGCCTGGCACGGCGACGGGCCGCCCATAGCCGACGTCATACCGGTGCTGACCAACCTCGGCCTGCGCGCGACAACCCATCGCAGCCTGCCGAAGCAACCGGACCCGCTTGGCGGCACAGCCAGCCTCGACGAATACCACGTGCGCACCACACCGGAGCTCGCCGATGCCGCCATCAAGCAGATGGACGGCCTGCGCGGCATCCTGGCGGGCCTCGCGCGCGGGGACATCGACAGCGACGGCCTCGACGCGCTCGTCCTCACCGCTGGCCTCACCGCCCGGGAGGTGGCGTTGCTGCGGGCCATGTTCCGTTACCTGCGCCTCGCCGGGACGTCGTTGGGCACCCGCTACGCCCACCGGATCCTGACCGCCCACCCGTCCTACGCGCACGATCTCGTCGCGCTGTTCCATGCCCGGCTGGACCCGCTGCGGGCAAGCCCCGCGCACGGCAGCCGGCTGCACGCCCGGCTGGAGGCCGCGCTGGCGTGGGTGACCAGCATCAACGACGACACAGTCCTGCGCCGGCTGCGCGACCTCGTCCTCGCGGTTGTGCGGACGACGTTCTACCCACCGGCGGCGTCTCCCGGCTCCGGCCGCCGTCCCGAGCCCGAGGCACTCACGGTGGACGCGCCGGACACACTCGCCATCAAGATCATGTCAGCGGGGCTGCCCTGGCTGCCGCCGCCGGTCCCCGAGGCGGAGACCTTCGTCAGTTCCGGGCGGTTCGACGCGCTGCATCTTCGCGGGGCGCGGCTGGCCCGGGGCGGCATCCGGTGGTCCGACCGCCAGGAGGACCTGCGCACCGAGATTCTCGGCCTGATGAAGTCCCAGCGGGTCAAGAACGCCATCATCGTGCCGGACGGCGCCAAGGGCGGCTTCGTCCTGCGGCGTCCACCGGCGGACCCCCACGAGCTGGCCGCGCTGGCCAGGTCCTGTTACGCGGAGTTCATGCGGGCGCTGTTGGCGCTCGTGGACGACCGGGTCGGCGGTGTCACCGTCCGCAGGCCTGGCCTGGTCAGCCGGGACGAGCCGGACAGCTACCTGGTGGTCGCGGCGGACAAGGGCACCGCACGCTTCTCCGACCTCGCCAACGAGGTGGCGGCGTCGAGCGGCTACTGGCTCGGCGACGCCTTCGCCTCGGGTGGCCGCAGCGGGTACGACCACAAGGCGCTGGGCATCACCGCCCGGGGTGCCTGGGAATCCGTCCGCCGTCACTTCGCCGAGCTGGGCGTGGACGCCGACCGCGAACCGCTCACCGTCGTCGGCATCGGTGACATGTCCGGGGACGTCTTCGGTAACGGCATGCTCCTCTCCCGCTACATCCGGCTGGTCGCCGCGTTCGATCATCGACACATATTTCTGGACCCCGCCCCCGACCCGGCCCGCTCATTCACCGAGCGCGAACGCCTCGCGGCGCTGCCCGGGAGCAGCTGGGACGACTACGACCGGTCGGTGCTGTCGGCCGGCGGTGGCGTGTTCGCGCTGTCGGCCAAACAGATCGCGCTGACCGAACAGGTACGGGAGCTGCTGGGGGTCGGCGACGACGCGCTGCCCGCCGACGCCCTGGTCCGGGCGGTGTTGCGGGCACCGGTCGACCTGCTGTGGAACGGCGGTGTCGGCACCTGGGTCAAGGCAAGCACGCAGGAACACGGCGCGGTCGGGGACAAGGCCCGGGACGGGATGCGAGTCAACGCGACCGAGCTGCGCGCCCGGGTCGTGGCCGAGGGCGGGAACCTCGGCCTCACCGACGCCGCCCGGGTCGAGTTCACCATGCACGGCGGACGCTGCAACACCGACTTCGTGGACAACTCCGCCGGAGTGAACTGCTCCGATCGGGAGGTCAACATCAAGATTGGCCTTGACCTGGCCATCAACAAGGGAGCGATCGACCGGGCCGATCGCGAGCGGCTGCTGGTGTCGGCCACCGGTGACGTCACGCGAGCGGTCCTGACCGACTCCGCCCGCCAGGCCCTGGCGCTGAGCGCGGCCGAACGGCATGCCATGTCCATGGCGGACGGGCTGTCGCGGTTCATCAGCCATCTGGTGGAGACCGGCGAGATCGACCCGGATGTGGAGAGCCTGCCAGACGCCGAGGAGCTCGACGCCCGGCTTGCGGCGGGACGCACCTACACCCGACCGGAGATCGCCGTCCTGCACGCCTACGCCAAGCGGATGGTCGCCCGGTCGCTGCTGGCGTCGAGCCTGCCCGACGAGCCGGTCGGCGGGCCCACCCTGGACACCTACCTGCCGGCGTCACTGCGGGAGCTGCTGCGGGAGCACTTCGGCCGGCACCCTCTGCGGCGGGAGATCATAGCCTCCCAGCTCGCCAACTCGGTCATCGACCGGGTCGGCGCAGGCTTCCTCCACCGGCTGCGTGAACTGACCGGCGCGGACACCGTCCAGGGCACCCGGGCCTTCGTCATCACCCGGGAGCTGCTCGGCCTGACCGACATCTGGGCGGCCATGGACACCCACTGCCTCGGAGACGGCGGCAGCCGGGCACGCCCGGCCGTGGGCTCCACCGATCCCACCGCCGAGGCGCTGCTGCACTGCCACTTCGTCCAGGAGGAATCCGCGCTGTGGCTGCTGCGGGCCCGCCGGTCGCCGCTGGACATCGCGGCGGAGATCACCCGATACGCCGACGGGATGCGGGAGGTGACGGCGGCCCTGCCATCGGTGCTCGCCACGGCCGGGTCCGATCAGGAGCTGGCCGGCATCCTGCGGCTGGCCGAACAGCTCTACGAGCGTGGCCTGCCCGCGCGCCTCGCCGAGCGCGTCGCGTGGCTCGACGCGATGAGCCCGGCGCTCGACATCGTCGACATCGCCCTGCGCAACGACCTGGAACCAAGTGACGTGCTGCACGCCTACACGGCCATCGGGACACGGCTCGGCCTGGGACGCCTGGGCCTCGCGCACCTCATCGGCCGGGGCGCGCAGCTGCCGGGCCAGTCGTACTGGGAGCACATCGCCGCGGCGACCCTGCGGGCGGACGTCGCCCGTGCCCGGTCGGCGCTGACCGAGGCGGCCATGGCCACGCCCGAGTTCGACCTGGACGCGGCCATCGACAGAATCGCGACCGGGGCACGGGCCGACCGGGTCCGCGCCGTCGTCGACGATGTGGCCGCGGCGCCGCGTCTGTCCAGCGCCATGATCTCCGTCGTGGCCGGCCGGCTGAGCGAGCTGATCCCGCGACAGTGATCCACAGCACGGCGGCCTGTCAGCGTCCCCCTGCCAGTCCCCAGCGGACGGCGGCCCGCCCGATCCTCGCGGTCGTTCTCGGCCGCGCTCTCAGCCGTCCGCGCTCTCAGTGGCCCGCGCTGGGGCGGCGGCTGGCCGGCAGCTCGGCAGCGGACCGGGTCACCCGGGCTCCCGCGCTGTCGTCCGCGAGCGCGAGCGCGAGGAGCAGCCGCAGCCCCAGGCCCACCCCGATAGCGAGCCGCAACGGCAGGTAACGCCGCGACGGGTACTGCCGGGACAGGTAGCGGAGCATGCTGCGATGATGCGCGATCACCATCCGTCGCGAGGTGCGCTTCGTGGAATGACCGCCCAGATGCTCGACGACGGCGGTGGGGACGTAGACCAGCTGCCAGCCGAGCAGGCCGAGGCGGCGGCCCAGATCCACATCCTCCATGAACATGAAGTACGCCTCGTCGAAGCCGTCGACCGCCTCGAACGCCTGCCGCCGCAGCAGCTGGCACGACCCCGACAGCCAGCCGGCGGTCGTCTCGACCGGGGTGGCCCGGTCCCGGCGGTAGGCCGTCGTCCACGGGTTCGCCGGCCAGCACCAGCCGAGCAGGGCGTGGCCGATCCCGCGCCCCAGCGAGGGAAGCTCGCGGGCGGACGGGTAGAGCACACCTCCCGGGTTCGTGATCGCCGGACCGAAGGCCCCCGCTCCCGGCCAGCGGCCCGACGCGTCCAGAAGCTCATCGAGCGATCCAGGCGTGAACGCGATGTCGGCGTTGGCCACCACCAGCCACGGCGCACCGGCACCGGCCGCACCCCGGTTGGCCGCGCTGCCGTACCCGAGGTTGCTCCCAGCGCGCACCAGCCGGACCTCGCCGCGCTCGGCCACCCTGGCCGTGCCCTCATCCAGCACCGGCGAGTTGTCCACGACAACCACCTCGTAGGACCTTGCCGTGGCCTTGGTCAGGGAGTCCATGAACGGACCGAGCACCTCACCGGAGTGGTAGCCCACGACCACGACACGAATCTCCGGTTCGGTGGCGGCAGGCTCCGGCCGCTCGCCCCGCTGATCGTGTGAACGTGCCGAAGCTACCGCGTCCCGCACGTTCACCAGCCCGCCTTCATCATCCCCGCCCGCCCACCCTGTGTATGTGAGAACGTTCCGCTCGGGCCAGGATGCCATCGGCGTTCCCGGGCCAGGCATCGGGGTCGGGCATCGGGGCAGGCTGTGCGGGCCCTGGCCCGCCGGCTGGCCAGGGCCGTCTGGTCAGGTGTCAGCGGCTGCCCGCGCGTAGCTCGCCAGATGCGTCTCGGCACTCGCCGCCCAGGTGAACTCCCTGGCGCGGGCGAGCCCGGCCCGCGCCAGCGCCCCGCGCCGCTGGGCGTCGTCGAGCAACGCGCCCATCTCGTGGGCGATCGAGTCGATGTCCGGCTGCGTGTAGGCGACCGCGTCGCCGCCCACCTCGGGCAGGGAGAGCCGCGGAGTCGTCAGTACCGGCGCGCCGCAGGCCATGGCCTCCAGCACGGGCAGCCCGAAACCCTCCCCATGGGACGGGTAGGCGACCAGCAACGCCCCGCCCAGGTAGCCGGGGAGGTCGGAGAAACGCAGGTAGCCCGGCCGGATGACCTTCAGGTGGGACGGCACCGAAGCGACCGCGGCATCCACGTCGTCGTCCCAGCCCGAGCCGCCGGCAAGCACCAGCGCGGGCGCGTCCGCACGCCCGTGGACAGCCTCGGCCCAGCCGCGGATCAGGTTCGGCACGTTCTTGCGGGGCTCGAGCATGCCGAGGAAAGCGACATACCGGCTGTCAGCCAGGCCGAGCCGGAGGCGGACGCGGCGCTTGTCCTCCTCCGTGGGCGGATGGAAGGTCGATGTGTCCACACCGTGGTAGGCGACGTCCGTCGCCGTCGAGTCACTGTCCAGGACCCGGATGAGCTCGTCCCGGGTGGCCTTGGACGGAACGATGATTCTCTTGGCCTTGCGGACGGCCGTGCGCATCGCCGAGCGGAAGAATGTCCCCTTCACGGCGGTGTGCATCTCCGCCTCCGTGAAGAAGGTGACGTCATGGATGGTCACGCACACGGGCTGGGAAGTACGCAGTGGCATAGTGTAATGCGGCGAATGGATGACCTGCGCCCCCACCTGGTGGGCGACCAGCGGCAGGCCGGTCTGCTCCCAGGCGAGGCGGGCCGGCCGGTGGGCGATCGCTGCCGGCCCCGGCACCACGTCCGTGTGCGGGGCCAACCGGCCGTACCGTTCATAGTCGGACCGTTGGCAGACGAGAGCCAGGTCGGCGCCTGCCGCGTCCAGGGCAGCCACCAGCCCGTCGACATAGCGACCGACGCCGCCGCGATCGGCTGGAACCGCGGTTGCGTCGACGAGCACCCGGGGAGACACGGCGCTCCTTCCGACTGGCGGCATGTTTCTCACCGCTAGCTCCCTCAGGGCCTCCAGCCGCACGAAAGATCACGCCCGCACGGTCTTTGGCCTACTAGGTTCCTTAGGGCCACCGACAACGCTGGAAGATCCACGATTGCGCCATCTTCGGCCCGCTGGCAAGACTACGCCGGCCCCCGATCCTTGGTGGTCAAGGCCCGGGAGTCGGTAAGTTGACGGTAGAGGGACCAGACGGTCTCTGCCGCCCCATTCCAACTAAAAGCGGCTGCTCTCGCCCGTCCGGCCACAGCCAGCCCACGCCGCAGGCCGTCGTCCGCGACCACGGCGGCGGCCGCTTGGGCGAGCGCCGCCGGGTCCGCCACCGGCACGGTGACCACGGCGTCCCCACCGATCTCCGCGAAGGCGGGTATGTCGGAGACGACCGCGGGGACGCCATGGGCCATCGCCTCGAGGACCGGCAGCCCGAACCCCTCCGACCGGCTGGGCGCGAGCAGCGCCGTGGCCCGCGACAGGACGACGGCGAGGTCGGGGTCGTCAAGGCGCCCAAGCGGGTGCACCCGGCCGCTGTCGAGGCCCGCCCGCTCAGCTTCGGCCCGCAGGTCCAGCCCGCCCCAGCCCGGTGAACCGACGTGTACCAGCGGCAGGCCGGGCGCGGTGGGCTCGGCCAGCGCGGCCAGCGCGGTGTCCAGGCCCTTGCGCGGCTCGAGGGTGGCCAGGGTGAGCAGATACCCGCCGGTGGGCAGGCCGAGCCGGGCCGCGCGAGCGTCCGCGTCCGCCGGGACGGTCCTGACCGCGTCGGCCACCCCCTCGCCGATGACGTGCAGCCGGTCGTCCGGGATCGCCAGATGTAGCTGGAGGTCGGCGGCGACGGCCCTGGTCGGCACGATCACGGCGTCGGCCCGGCGGGCCGCGCGCTCACCCATCTGCCGGTGCCACCGCGCCCCGTGCGGGGTCAGGGTGTGCGGATGGGTCCACGGCACCGCGTCGTGGATCGTGACCACGAGCCCCACCCCGTCCCGCCGGGGCGGGACGAGCAGCGTCGGGGCGTGCACCACGCCCACGCCGCTCGGTGCCGGCCCGTGGCCGCGCGGCCAGGCGGCGGCAAGCCCCCGCCGGGGCAGCGGTAACCGGATGGGACCGACCACACCCGGCACGGCCGCGCCGTCCGCTTCGAGGCTGCCCCGCCAGGCGCACCAGCTGATGACCACGTCACCCGGCCGCGCTGTCCGGGCGAGCGCGGCGGCGAGTTCCGCCGAGTACCGCCCGGTCCCACCCGGCACCGGTGCCAGCATCTGTTCAACAAGGAATCCGATCCGCACGGAACAGCATCCTTGCGCAGTGATCGCCGGCGTCAACCGGTATGGGTCCCGGCCAGGGCGCGGAGCCGGCGTCCGGGCGCCGTCGCGGCGATGCGACGGGCCGTGGGCAGCCCGGCGGCGCTCCCGGCCGGGCACCCGCCCGGACCAACCGGAGGATCAACCGAAAAAGCTCCTGTCATGGCGTGGTCAGCGCGGCGACCGGAGTGAGGCGGGCGGCGCGGATGGCGGGATAGAGACCCGCGACCGCGCCGACCGGCAGCGTGACAAGCACGCCACCCAGCCAGGCGGCCAGCGGAATGACCACCGGCCAGTGCTGCGTCAGCGCGTACCCGCCGGTGGCGAGCACACCCATGATCACACCACCGACGCCGCCGAGGCCGGCCAACAGCAGCGATTCCATGAGGAACTGCAGGCGGATCTGTCCCCGGGTGGCACCGAGGGCCCGACGCAGGCCGATCTCACCACGCCGCTCCAGGACGGAAATGACCATGGTGTTGGCCACGCCGACCCCGCCGACCACGAGGGCTACCGCGCCGAGCCCGAGGAGGAGACCGTCGAGCGTGCGGTGGGTGACGCGCTGGGCGGCAAGCGCCTCGGAGGGACGGGAGACCCGGACCTCGTACGGGCTTTGCGGGTTCACGGTGGCTGGCAGCACCGAACGGACAGCCTCCACCTCGGGCGCCGCCGATCGGGTGTAGAGCGTCGTGGGGTGGCCGTTGAAGCCGAGAGCCGTCTGCGCGGCGGTCCATCCAACCAGGGCCGCGTTGTCCAGTTCGGGGGCGAGCGGGACGGGCGCGAGCACGCCGGCCAGGCCGAACCACTGGCCGCCCAGCCAGACCCGGGTGCCGGGCAGGTGGACCTGGAGTTCCCGCGCGGCTCGGGCGCCGAGGACGACAGCGGGGAGGATCGAGGTCGCGCGGCTGAACCAGCGCCCCTCGGCGACACCGCCGCCGACTGTGCCCAGCAGTCCCGGCTGGGCGGCCAGCACCGCGATGGCGCCGGTGTCGCCCACGTCGATGTGGTCGTTGCGGTAGACCGAGGCGTTGATCCGCCCGGTCGCCGACACCGAATACACCGGGGCTATCCGGGCCGTCATCCGCACCGACTCGGCCGGCAGCTCGGCTCCTTCCCCCAGCACGGTCTGGCCGGGCACGACGGTGAGCAGGTTGGTGCCGAGCTGGTCCAGCCGACGGTCCAGATCAGCGCGGCTGGACGACGAGACGCCGAGGACCGCGACCAGCGCCGCGATCCCGAGCGAGATGCCCAGGGTCGCGAGCCCCACCCGCAGCGGGCGGGAACGCAGGCCGGCGGAACCGGCCCGGAGCGTGTCGGCCAGGCCGAGGCGGGTGGCGGCGGGCAGGGCGCCGGCCATCAGACCACCTGCCCGTCACGAAGGCGCACCTGGCGTGGCAGCCGGTCAGCGATCTCCCGGTCGTGGGTGATGACCACGACGGTGGTGCCGGCCGTGTGAAGTTCATACAGGATGTCCAGCACAGCGGCGCCTGAGCCGGTGTCCAGGTTGCCGGTCGGCTCGTCCGTCAGCAGCAGCGCGGGGGCACCGACCACAGCGCGGGCGATAGCGACCCGCTGCCGCTCACCGCCGGAGAGCTCGTGCGGCCGGTGCCGGAGCCGGTGGCCGAGCCCGACGCGGTCCAGCGCCGTCTCGGCACGCCGACGACGCTCGCGGATCGGGACGCCGGCGTAGAGCAGCCCGTCCGCCACGTTGTCCAGGCACGGCACACCGTCGGCGAGGTGGAAGTTCTGGAAGACGAAGCCGATGCGGCGCGCCCGCAGTGCGGACAGCCGGCGGTCGGGCAGGGCCGCCACATCGTGTCCGTCCAGGTACACGCTGCCGCTGGACGGCCGGTCGAGGGTACCCATGATGTGGAGCATCGTCGACTTCCCGGAACCGGACCGGCCGACGACGGCCACCATCTCCCCGCTGTGAATAGTCAGATCGACGTTGCGGAGCGCGGCGACCCCGCCCGGGTACATCTTGGACACATCGCGCATCCGGACCACCGCGGCCGGGTTCACGCCGCTACCTTCACCGTCATACCGGCGTCGATGCCAGCGCCGCTGACCTCCACCTGGCCGTCCGCGAACAGCCCGGTCCGCACCGGCAGCACCCGGCTGTGGCCGCCGTCGACGATCTCCAGGGCATACCCTCCCTCGATCGGCGCAAGCACCGCGATGACCGGTACCGTCAGCACGTTCTCCCGCCGCTCCAGCACACGCCGCACCTTCACCGGCGCCCGGTCCAGCCCGTTGAGCGCGTCCTGGTTCGCGATGGTGACAGTGACCGCCACGGTGGCCTGCTGGGCACCGCCGCCGGCCGGGGCGTTCACATCGTCGCCGCTGGGCTGGGTGCTCACCTGCGTGCTGATGTCCGCCACCACGCCGGGTACGGCAGCCCCGGCCGGCGGCACGATGTCCACGGTGGCGCCCTTGACCGCCCACGCCGTGTTCTGCGCCGGGACCTGGGCGGTCACCACCTTGGTCGTGCCGGTGTAGGTGAGCAGCTGGCCGGTCGAGGCCGCGCCGAGCCGGGCCACCCGGCTGGCGACCCGGACCGGTCCGGGCAGGTAGATGACCGCGGCGACGTCCACCGTGCCGGTCTGCGGCCGGCCCAGGTCCCGCTGCCAGCGCTTGACCGCGGCCGCGGTCTCGGCGGTGTACCGCTGGTCGACGGTGAAGCCGGTGTACCCGAGTGCCTGTAGGTTGGTCTCGAACTGCCTGACATCGTTGCCGACCGTGTCGAGCGCGAGCGGGCGGTACATGGGCAGGTCGCCGATGAGCAGCACGACCGGCTGCTCATCGGCGCGCAGCAGGGCATGGCCCCGGTCCACCGTGTCACCGACGTTGGGCAGCCAGGTGAGCGTGCCGGCCGCCTTGGACTCAATCGGCTGGGCCGGGCCGTAGCTGAGTGTCCCGTCCATGAAGGCGGTCCGCGCCAGCGTCGTCCGGGTGATCTCGGCGGTGACCGCCGGTGGCGGTGAGCTGGCCGGGGATGCTGCCGAGGGACGCCGCGCGACGTGCACGGCCACCGCGCCGGCGGTGAGGACGAGCGCGGCCACCACCGCGCCGGTACCAAGGCCGGTGCTTCTCTTCATCGGGCCGCACCATCCCCGCGGGCGGCTGGCCCCACCTGCTGCTGGCAGGTCCGCAGGGCCGACGCCAGGCTCGGGTCGTCCTTGAGCCGGGCAGCCAGCTGATCACCGATGCGCAGGTCGCCGGTCACCGGATCGGGGTCCGGATATTCCGGCACGCCGTGTCCGCGCAGACACTCCGCAAGCCTGCGCCGGGCCTGGACCATCGCCTGATCGGGCCTTGGCGCGTCGACAGCCGCCGGCAGGTACGGGCGGCACCTCTCCTGGCCGGTGGCGAGTACGTCGATGTTCGTACGTTCCTTGTCGATCTGCGGCATGCCCTCGACGTTCAGCTGGTCGAGCAGGGTGACACCGTTGCCCAGCAGGCAGTCGCGGTACCGCCTGAGCTGAGCGCCGCGGTCGGCACTGGCCTGGGTGGCCGGCGGCGAACCGGTCGAGACGGACACCACGCGCGGTGTGCCATCCCCGTCAGCGCAGCCGGCCAGAAAGGCCACGGCCGCCAGTACGACCGCGGCCACCGGGGCGATCAGCGGACTGCGACACCGGCCCCCGGCCGGACTTTTCGTGTTCGTCATGGCAGGGATTGAACACGGACGGCTATAAAATTACCGTCAGCGATGATGCTTACCCAGTTCTTATACGGATTCGTTCACCATCTCCGCAGGGCCGCGGACCGGTCGAGGGGAGAGCTCTTATGCGGGTGCTGGTCGCCGAGGACGAGGAGCTGCTGGCCGGCGCCATCGCCGAGGGCCTCCGCCGGGAGGCGATCGCGGTCGACGTCGTCTACGACGGCGCCGAGGCGCTGGCATGGCTGGAGATCAACGACTACGACGTCCTGGTGCTCGACCGGGACCTACCGATCGTGCACGGCGACGACGTGTGCCGCAGCCTCGTCGGGTCGGCCGCGGCCACCCGGGTGCTGATGCTCACCGCGTCCGGCGAGGTGAGTGACCGGGTCGCCGGCCTGTCCCTCGGCGCCGACGACTACCTGCCGAAACCGTTCGCCTTCCCGGAGTTCGTCGCCCGGGTGCGTGCCCTGGCCCGGCGGGCGCGGCCCGCCGCGCCCCCGGTGCTGCGCCGGGCAGGGGTCGAACTTGACCCGGCGCGCTGGCAGGTGACCCGGGACGGTCGCTTCATCGCCCTGTCCCGCAAGGAGTTCGGGGTGCTCCAGGAGCTTCTCCTCGCCGACGGGGCAGTGGTGAGCGTCGAGCGGCTCCTGGCGAAGGCCTGGGACGAGAACATCGATCCGCTGACCAACGTCGTCCGGGTGACGGTGATGACGCTACGGCGCAAGCTCGGCGAGCCGCCGCTGGTGGAGACCGTCGCCGGAGTGGGGTACCGGCTGCCATGACCAGACTGTCTGTCCGCACCCGGCTGGCCCTGCTCATCGGCTGCCTGGGACTGGTCGTGGGCGGGGTGACGCTGCTCGTCGCCTACCTGGCGGTCGACCACGCCATCGCGCGGCAGCCGATCGATATCCCCGCCGCGGTGGAGACGATGCCGAGCCCCGAGGAGGCCCCGCAGTTCAAGGCCCAGCTGCTGGCCACGGGGCAGGACATCCGGGAACGGCTGCGCGCGCAGACCCTGGGCCCATTGGTGGATCACGGGCTGGTCCTGGCGGCCGGGCTGGCCGCCGCCAGCCTGGCCGCCGGCTGGTTCGTCGGGGGGGTGACGCTGCGTCCGTTACGTCAGATCACCGCCACCGCACGCCGGATCGCGGATCGTAGCCTGCACGAGCGGGTCGCGTTAACCGGTGCCCGGGACGAGTGGTGGGAGCTGGGTTCCGCGATCAACGCCATGCTGTCCCGGCTCGACGCGGCCTTCGCGGCCCAACGGCAGTTCGTCGGCAACGCCTCGCACGAACTCAAGACGCCGTTGGCGATCAATCAGACCCTGCTCGAGGTGGCGATGGGCCGCTCCGACGCCCCGCCCGAGCTGATCCGTCTCGGCGAGATCATGCTGGAGGTGAACGCCCGGCACGAACGGCTGGTGGACGGGCTGCTGGCCCTGGCTCGGGCCGAGCACGGCATCACGGACCCGCGGCCGGTTGACCTCGCCGAGGTCGTCGGGGGCGTGCTCACCCTGCTGCGGCCGGATGCCGATCGGCTGCGGCTGCGGGTCACCGCCGAGGCCAGCCCAGTCGTCGTCGACGGCGACCGCGTCCTGCTTGACCGGCTTGTGCAGAACCTGCTGCAGAACGCCATCCGGCACAACGTCGCCAGCGGCTGGTTACGGCTCGCCGCCGGCCCTGTCGACGGCGACGCCCGGCTCACCGTGGTCAACAGCGGCCCGGTCATCGCTCCGGCGAACGTGCCCGAGCTGTTCGAGCCGTTCCAGCGTGCGGCGAACCGCGTGCACTCGGCTCGGGGCACCGGCCTGGGGCTGTCAATTGTGCGATCGGTCGCGCAGGCCCACGGCGGCACGGTGAACGCCGTCGCCCGCAACGAAGGCGGCCTGGAAGTGGTGGTGACGATCCCCCGCAGCCGACAACAATCAGACAGCAATGATCAAATGGATTTGATAACAGATCAACTATAGCGAGTCAAGACACGAAACCTCGTGACTACTCCCGCTCTCTACCTTAATGAAGGATTAACCGTGTCAACCGGCCCCTTCGTAAGGGAGAGCAACGAACATGGCAACGAGCATCAAGCGAGGGCTCATCATCGCGCTGGCGGCGATCGCCGCCTGCCTCGGCGTCGGGCTGGGGGTGGCTAGCCCGGCCAGCGCGACTGGCAAGAACGGGGCGCTGGAGGCTGGCGAACTCGGCCTCTACTATTTCACGGGCCAGTCAGGGTACCTGTTTGACCTGTACCTGTCCGACCCGGACTTCAGCAACGACGTGTTCCCCGGAACCAGCATCAGCGCCAACAACAACACCGAGTCCTGGCGGAACCTGGACACCTACTGGTGGCGTGTGTTCACCGGCGCGAACTACACCGGTTCAGGCCTTGACCTAGCTCCGTTCTCCGCCTACAACTTCCCGACGACGTTCTTCAACACGATTTCGTCAGCGTACTACTACACGCCCTGACCACCTGTTTCGGAGTGACCGCCGTTCCGCCCATTGATGCTGGGCGGAACGGCGGTCAGCGTAATGGTAGCGCCGCGACCGGCAGCGCACAGCCTGCCCGATCCACACCGTCGTTCTGGAGACGAATCTATGGCCTTGAAGCGCCGGTGCACCGGAGCCGGTACCGCGCTCGCCGCGCTGCTGGCGCTGGCCGGCTGCGCAGCCCCAGCAGCCAGCACCGAGCCAGCCGAACCAGCCATCGGCGCGGTGCCGCAGCTGCTGGAAAGCGTGGCGCTACGGCTGCCGGTGGAAGACTACCTGCCCAGCCGGGAACAGAACGAGCGCCTCACCAAAGCCAATCTGGCGCTGATCCAGCGGTGCATGAGCCGGTTCGGTATCACGTACGACGTCAAGCCGGTACCCAGGGGCGACTACGGCCCGATCAGCCTGACCGATCGGCGGTACGGCATCACGGACGCCCCGCTGGCCCGGACCGCCGGGTACGGGTTCGGTCCGCGAGACCCGGCGCTGCAGCCAGCACCGGACAGGCCGAGCATCGGAGCCGACGGCCAGACCGTGTTGTCCGGTCAAGGACGCTCGATAGTCAACGGGCTGGCCGTACCGGCGGGTGGGTGCGTCGGCGAGGCTGACCGGACCCTCAACACGTCCGTGCCGGCAGCCACCGACCTGCGCGAGGGCCAGACGACGCAGCTTCGCTCCTTCGAGGAGTCCAAGACGGACAGCCGGGTCAGAAAAGTTTTCACCGCCTGGTCAGCCTGCATGAGCGAGTCGGGGTACCACTACGCCGATCCGCTCGCCGCCGCCGGGGATCCTGCCTTCAAGGGGCCGCCGAGCCCCACTCAGATTTCCGTCGCGCTCGCGGACATCGCCTGTAAGGCCCGGACGAATGTGATCGGTGTGTGGTTCACCGTAGAATCGGCGTATCAACGGCGTGCTATCGCCGCGGATACCCGTGGTTTCGCCAATATTCGTGCCGCAATCGCCGCCCGTGACAGCGCGGCCGCGAAGGTAATCAGCCCGTAGGAAGCGTCCGGCGGCCCTGCCGGCCCGGTGGACGCAGCGGCGGGGATTTCCCGTGCCACCCAACCATCGGCATCCCCAGTGCCGCGGCTGTTGACGGCCGCGGCATTCTCCGGCCAATTCGGCTGACCGGCAGCTCTGGCACCAGCTGGCACCCTCCTGCTTCAGGCCCACGGACGCCTGCCGCATTTCCCGGCTACGGCGTGTTTCGGGAGCCGGCGTTCGACCATGCAGCCGAGTCCAGGTGGTTCCTGGCAAGGCCGCGGGCCACACGGAATACGGATGAGTCGTATCGGTGTGGCCGAGAACGCGGCCAGGGGCCGCCTGGGCGTGGCGAGCCGGACAGCCAGCTTTCGTAACACGCCCTCATACGCCTGACCAGCTACCGCGAGATCGCCCGCGGGCCGCGGCCCATCGCCGCGGGCAGCACCCGTATCCCACCCATGCTGGTGAATGTCCCGCCGCCTGTCCCGCCAGGACCCATCGACGGCGGAATCGAACTGGTGCCCGGTACCCGATCCCACCGTCAACCAGCTGCTGGCTGGTCTCTGGGCCAGTCGATCTGCAGGCCCAGCCGAACCAGTTCCGCGGTGTTGACAGCGCCGGTCTTCGCCCGCACCCGTCGCATGTATGTATCCACCGTCGAAACAGCGATGCCGAGTTTTCTACCGATTTGCGAGTAGGTGAGTCCGTGGGCGAAGTGCGCGAGCACATCCTTTTCCCGAGAGGACAGTTGCGCGAGCTCTGTCAAGTTCCGCCCCTTAGAGCGTGTTTGAGACCGGGCTTTCGATCAGTGAGCCGCGTCCAGGCGCCCCCTGGCAAGGCGGCAGGCCGAAGCGATACCGGATGAGTTGTATCGGTGTGGCCGACAACGCGGCCAGGGGGCGCCTGGACGCGGCGAGCCGGAATGACGATCTCAAACGCGCTCCTAAGAGCGACCGGCAATAAGAGAGTGGACCAAGGAATGGGATTGGGGTGCGTGCGTCGCGCGGCGGCGGCGGGAGTCACCCTGGCGTGCCGAAGGCCGGGATTCTCGCACCAACGACATTACGGTCATCTCGTTTATACCGCTTCATGCATAACCCTTTCGACTGGACGATCCGGACCGGCGGGAAAATCGATCACCGATCTCAACTCGCTGGCGTCGCTGCTTCTACCGGGTGAAACCACTGGAAAGCGGATCCACCGCTGCTTGCTTCGCGAGTGGCCGGCTTGGGCCGGAAGGTCCGTGCGACAGTTCATGGCCGGCCGATAATCCTGGCTCCGCGCCCCCAGCCGCCGCCCGGCCAGCTCCATCTACCGGCGGCTGTTTCTCGCATCATAACTGTACTTATACATGTTCATCATAGCTCGTGTTTGAGAAGCGGGATGCCGGTGCCCCTTGACCTGGAGCAGTGTTCCGAATCGTCTTCTCCTATCCGGTAAATCCCCAGCCGCCGCCGGGCGCGCCGCTTCCCCGGGACTTCGGGCCTGGCCTGG
>NZ_CAKJTP010000055.1:19526-21439 GCF_917627335.1 Protofrankia sp. CiT1
CCAGGCCAGGCCAGGAAACCAGGGTGATAGCAGCCGTGGACCTGGGCCTGTGAGCTGGCGCGATGCTATGGCGCGACTGTTGGCATGATTGCCGTCCAGGCCGGTGCGCCAATACCGTCAACATAGCTTGACAAGCTATAATGATCTTTTTGCTGTTCGCTCAGTGGACCCGCCACCCACTATTCGACTGGAGTGACAGCCAGCGGGGTGACCACCCGAAAGGGCGCTCATGGCTATGCGGACGAGGCGGTACGGTTGACGCTCGCAAACAACACAATGCCTTGGCCTCGACGCATTGATTCACTTTTGATTAAGATCAAAAGTGAATCGGGCAGCCGGAAACGGAATCGACATACTCGGCCCATACAGCTGAGCACACGGTGACAGCATCGCGCCCGGACCGCCACCGGCTCGAATGGCCCGGCAGCGGCCATAATCGTTGGCGAGGGGACGAAGCGCCGAAAAATCCGCGCAAGTCGCGCTCCGTACCCGTCAGAGCTGCCGTTTGCGGGCATGGGTGAGCACGACGCTGCCGGCGCCGTCCGGGCTGCGCCGGTCGGACATCGCGATGAGAGGCGCGAGCGGCACGGCCGCGTTCCAGCCGGCCCGGCCGCCCCTGGCCGACAGCGTGAGGTACAGCCGTTCGGCCCACGGTGACCGGAACATGTAGGTCTGGCGGACCACAGCCATGCCACAACCACTCAGCAGCTCCGCCAGCTGATCGCCCGAGTAGGTGCGTTTCACCTGATATTTCTCCCGATGCTGGGCCACCAGCCGCGGCCACCGGTGCGCCTGGGTGAGCGCGTCGGCGGACATGACAAGATCCCCGTCCACCGTGAGCACCCGAGCCATCTCGGTGAGCGCGGCTGGGCCGTCGTCGAAATGCTCGATCGCGCAGACCGACATCACCACATCGAAGGAGGCGTCCGCGAACGGCAGGTGAAGGGCGTTCCCCTCGACAAGGGCAGGATGCCGGCGCAGCCCGCGGCCGAAGTCCAGCTTACCCCGGTCAAGATCAATACAGACGGCCCGGCCCCCACGGCGGACAGCCTGACCGGCCCAGTACCCGTCACCGCCAGCGACGTCCAGAACGGTTCGCCCGGCTAGGTCGCCCACCCACGCCAACAACGTGCTCACCTCACGGCGACGAATGACGTGCATCTGATGACCGGCGTAGGCCAGGACATGACTACGCAGTACGCTCACCGGCCACCTCGGCGAAAGCTGCCTTGACAAAGCATCACTGCGCGGGCTCCGCGCGGAGCGAAGCGCGGCCCGCCCCGCGCGGGCGGGCGGACGGGCTCGGCATCCCAGGCCAACCTCCCTGTTCTCGGCGCTAACCGCACTACTAGAGCAACATGATATGCAAACGGAAAGTATCCTAACAAGACCCAGTCGCACCTATGACAACCTCTAAGTAACGAACCCACTCCGTATCCACATCTGGAGGGACGATTCCGGCTCGCAGGGCTTCCAGCACGCCCGGCTCGTAGAGACGACGCAGCGCGCCCGCCAGCGACACCGGGTCGCCAGGCGCCGCGAGCAGTCCGTCCACACCGTCGCGCACCGCCCCGGCCAGCCCACCGACCCTGGTCGCCACCACCGGCAGACCGTACAGATGGGCGAGGCCAACGTTCTGAGTCGCCGTCCCCGAGCGGTACGGCAGCACGAGCGCGTCGGCGGCGGCGAACAGCGCGGGCACCTCGGCCGCGGGCACATACCCGGGACGCAGCTCCACTCGCGCCCGTAGACCACGATCGACGACGATCGCGCGGAGGCGGTCGAGCCCCTCCCAGAACTCCCCGGCGACGGTCAGGCGCACCTCCGGCGGCCCCATCGCCAGTGCCCGCAGCAGAACATCCAGGCCCTTGTATGGCCGGACCAAGCCGAAGAACAGCAGCCGGTGATGCCGG
>NZ_CAKJTP010000055.1:21907-28042 GCF_917627335.1 Protofrankia sp. CiT1
GCCGGCAGCGGTGGCCTGTCGCCCCGGCCACAGATGTGGAGCCAGCATGGCGACCGAGACCGGCCGATCCGTCAGCGTGCGGGCCTGGTCCGCCTCGGTCGGCGTATGCACCACGACCCCCGACACCCGCCGTAACAGGGCGCGGGCCAGCGCCTCGTCCCCGGTACGCCGCTCATGCGGCAGCACGTTGTGGCACAGCGCGAGAACGACCGGCCCGCTCCCCGGCCGGAGAGCGGCAAGGATGCCCAGGTAGGCCGGTACCTGTATCGGGGTGACCAGCACAAAGATCACAACATCGACCTCATGGCGCAGCCGCCGCCCCAGCCGTACCCACGAGTCCGGGCGTCGCCACGACAGTGGATAGCTCGTGGCCGCGAAAGGCTCTGTCTCAGGGTGGCTCACCCGCTGGTGGCCTGGGTAGAGCCGGACCGGGTACTGCCGCGACCATGACTCGATCCGCACCCGGTGGCCGCGCATGGCAAGCCGGCGTGCCAGCTCCGTCGTGTGCTGGGCCACACCTCCCTTATAAGGGTGGGCCGGACCGACGATCACGATCCGCGCTGGAGCGCTCCCGGGCACCGCCGGCCCGGTCAGCGGCACCCCCAATAGCTCAGGTGGCTCAGGTGGCGGAATGGTGATCGGCATCCCGGCGGGGGCGTCCTCAGTTGTCACTGCGCGAACGGACTATCAGGTCGCCGATCAACGCCAGGACGACGATCTGGAAACCGACCAGGATCGCCAGCAGCGTGGAGGTGGTGACCCGCAGGTCGTAGCGAACGAGGTCAACGACGAGCTTCACGAAACCCAGCCCCATGATCCATAAGGCGATCGGCATCAGCACCCTGATCGGGTCGAAGTACATGACCATCCGCAGCACCTGCAGGATGTACCGGCGCGCGTCCCGGAACGGGTGGAACTTGCTCGTGCCCGACCGCTTCGCGTAACCGATCGGTATGTAGTCGACGGGGTGCTGATTCGCCAGGAAAGCCATCGTGATCGTCGTGACACAGGAGAATCCGGGCGGCAGCAGCCGCAGGTACGGAAGGGACACATCCCGCCGGAACGCCCGCAGACCCGAGTTCAGATCGGGAATCTTCATCCCGGTCAGACGCTGCGCGAGCATCCGGATGAACCACTTGGCCGGCACCCGTGCCCATTTGTGCGTCCCCTGCTCGGTGGTGCGCGCGCCCACGACCTGGTCGACCTCGGGGTTGGCGACAAGGTGGTGGACGAACTCCGGAATCCGCTCGTTCGGATAGGTCATGTCCGCATCGGTCCAGACCACGATCGTCCCCCGGGCATCCTGCGTGCCGATGCGGCGTGCGGTACCCGATCCACCGTTGCGGCGAAACGAAATCAGCCGCATCCGCGGGAAGCGGCACATCGCACTACGTAATAGGACGACGGAGTCATCGGTCGACTTGTCGTCGATGACCAGCACTTCATAGCTGTAGTCGCTCGCATCCATGGCGGCGGTGATCCGCTCCAGCTCATGGAGAATATGATCTTGTTCGTTGTAACACGGAAGAACGATGGTCACGTATGGCGCGGCAGCCGCCTCCGCCACCGGTCCGCCGCTGGATCGCTGCCGGTTCACGGTATGTGTATCCGCGGCCACGGTGCTCCGCTCCGGAGTACTCGCGGCCGCGGCACCCGTAATCGGGACACCCGTAGCCGGGACACCCTGCGTTGACACGTGCGGACCGACAGCCGCGCAAACAACGACAGGTGCATGGAGAACACTGACACTCACGTCGACGCCGCTCCTGAAATTCAGCCGGAAACCATGCGTTCACCGGTATCACCGGTATCACCGGACCGCTCACGGATCGTCGGGCTGAATACCCCTCGCCTCCCTTGTATGCGCTTGGCGCCCAGGGTTGCACGGCCTGCCTGAACACCGGCGAAGGAGGCCTCTTCAGTGTCGCCGCGGCACCCTGATCACACCGTCGTCAGCCGGCCGGCACCCCCTTGAGGCCACCGGGCGCATGAAAGACGCCACGGTCGCGCCTCCTTCGTCCTACTAGCGTCCTACTAGGCTTACCGACCATGAGTGGGCTCAGTGATCGTCTCGGCAGTCATCTCAGGACACTTGACCGGCAGTTCGTCAACGACTTTCGCGAATACGCCCGAAACGTCAGGGCACTGCGCGCCGGGCGGGAGACGTCCGCGCGCTCCTTCACGGCGGGGCTGCGCTACCCAGTCGCGCATGGGCAGCCGATCTGGACCGGATCGCCGACCGTCATCGAGGGGCACGAACGTATCGAGTTCGCCGAGGGGGCGGCCCTTCGGATCGGCCTCGGGCCGTTCGGGATCTCGACCCGGCGGGACGTGTCCGTGCTGCGGATCCATCCCGAGGGACGGCTGCGCTGCGAGGGCGTCGTGTCGGTGCAGCGCGGGGCGCGCATCGTGGTGGATTCCGGCCTGTTGCAGCTCGGCCACAACACCAATATCAACGGCTTCGCGAAGATCCTGGTTCGGGAACGGGTGAGTATCGGCGCCGGCTGCAATATCTCCTGGAACACCCAGATCCTCGACAACGATTTCCACCCCATGACCGTGGACGGGGTGGAGCAGCCGATGAGCGCCCCGGTGATCCTGGAGGACCGCGCCTGGATCGGCACCGGGGCGATCATCCTGAAGGGCGTGACGATCGGCGAGGGCGCGGTCGTCGCCGCGGGCGCCGTGGTGGCCCGTGACGTCCCACCGAAGACGATCGTCGCGGGCTCGCCAGCCAAGGCCGTCGGCCCGGTCGATTCCTGGCGGTAGTCCGCCGCGGGCCGCCAGCCGAATCATGAGAGAGAACGACACATCCCCAGGCTATCACCGAAAGTATCTTTTCCGATACTTAGAGTTGTTAGACTGTCTGGCGTCGATCAGATGAGAACGAATCGGGGCCCGTATGAGCGTCATGGGTGTGCGGGAGGCCGCGAACAGCCGGAAGGCCCCAGCCTCGTGTCCGCTCTGATCCAGGCCCGGCCCGGGGCCTCGGCAACCACAACGGATGAATCAGCCGGTGGTGACGCTGGTATCGAACGCTTCGGACCGCTGCCGGCACTGCGCCGGACCCCAGGCCACATCTGGCTGGTCACCAGCCTTTTCGGCCTGCTGCTCGCATCCTGGTCCGTGCTGGTGCCGCAGTACCACGCACCGGACGAACCGAACCAGGTCGACGCGGTCATGCGACTCGTCCAGGGCGATGGCTGGCCGCGGCCGGGCAACGCCTTCGTGACGGCCGACGGAGTCGGCGCCATAGCGGCGTCACCATTCGGTAGCCACGCATACCCTTACCAGCTGACAGTCGATCCGATCCCCGCGCGGGACGCGGTACCGCGTCACCTGCGGCCCGCCTGGGACAAGCTTGCCACCGCCGGGCAGCCGCCGGGTTCCATCCAGCAGATCGTCCAGCATCCGCCCCTGTACTACTGGGTGAACGCGGCGATCCTCACCACGCTCCCCAGCGGCGGAGACACCCTGCGCTGGGATGTGACGATCGGCCTGCTACGAATGATCAGCGTGTTGATGCTGACGCCACTTCCACTGATCATCCACGCGACCGCCCGCCGCCTGCGCCTGCCCCCGGCCGCCGCGACGGTCGCGGCGCTGACGCCCTTCGCCGTGCCGCAGCTGCTCCACATCGGTTCCAGCGTCAACAACGACAATCTGCTGATCCTGTTGGGCGCGCTGGTCACGGCGGCGGTCGCCCACATACTGGGCGGAGACACCTCGGCGCGGACCGCGACGTGGACCGGGCTCCTCACCGGCCTGGCGCTGCTCACGAAATCCTTCGCGGTGGTGCTGGTTGTCATGGTCGGCGCCGCGTACGTGGCTGTCCGGCTACGTGGCACCCGCCTGCCCTGGCGGTCCATCGCGCTCTGCGGCACGATGATCATTGCTGCCGGTGGCTGGTGGTGGCTGGTCAATATGATCAGATGGGGTACGTTCCAGCCGAGCGTGCCGGGCTTCCCACCCGGGCAGTACGTCGGATCGGACTGGACCGTCTACTGGAGCTGGATGTCAACGGGCCTGCTGGGCCGCTGGTGGGGCTCGATCGGATGGTACGAGGTCGAGCTGCCGTTGCCGCTGGTACTCGCCGCCTCGGGTGTCGTGATCGGGCTTGCCGCCTGCGCCGTGATCCGCGCTTCTGGCTGGACGAACCGGAGCAGCCTGCTGTTCATGCTGTGGCCGACCTTTGCCCTGCTGGTCGTCGTCGGAGCCGGGGCCGCCGTTCATGTGGCACGCACCGGACACATCACGGGGATCTCCGGCCGGTACCTGTTCATGGGCATCAGCGGAGTAGCCGTGCTGGTCGGCGCCGGAAGCGCCGCCCTCGGGCCCCGCTCTGCCCGCTGGATGCCGCTCGCGCTCCTGACCGCCGCCGCCGGCATGCAGACAGAGTCGATCAAAGCGGTCGTCGACTACTTCTGGCGGCCGCGCGCGGGCGGTGCCATTGACGCCTGGCAGGCGATGGCCGCCTGGTCACCGTGGCCGGCGGTAGCGGTGGCGGTCTGCTTCGCGATGACCGCCGTCCTCACGGTCGTGACCGCGGCGGCGCTGGCACGCGCCTGCCGTGAACGGACGGGCAGCCTCGCCCCCGTGGCAGCACCGGCCGGGCCAGGACTGCCGCCGGCCGGACCGGACACGCTCTCCACCGCCGGGATCGAGCTGATCGATACCCGCCGGCTCAACGCGTCCGTTCGGCAGTGCCAGGGCCCTGAGCTGCCACCGGTCGTGTCGTTGTCAGGAAATGTCACGATGCTCGGGCGGTCAGGTAGCCGGTGGCCCCTGCCAGCGCGCGGTGCCCGCCCCGCCAACGACCGCCCCGCCAGCCCGGCGGCAGCAAGCCAGAATGACGACCTGAAACAGGCCGAAGGTGGTGCGGGCCCACCCAAAAGGTAAACACGTGCGCGTACGCTGCGGAGAGAGGCAGTGTCCGAGGCCAGGGCATAGCAAGATTATTACCAGGAGGGCCCGGGTGTCCCTGTCATCCTCGCCACCCCGCGGGTCCGCGGACCTGTCCACGCCGCTTACTCCCGCCGACCCGCCCAGCCTGGGTCGCTACGTGTTGCTGGGCCGCCTCGGCGAAGGTGGTATGGGCACGGTCTACCTGGGGCGCGGACCGGATGACCGGCTGGTCGCGGTCAAGGTGATCCGAGCGGAATTCGCCCGTATCCCCGAGTTCCGGGCGCGGTTCCGCCGGGAGGCCGCCCTCGCCCAATGGGTCGCCCGGTTCTGCACGGCCGAGGTTCTCGACATGGTGGACCCCAGCGACGCCGCGCCCTACCTGGTCACCGAGTACATCGACGGTCCCACCCTGACGCAGGCCGTGGCCGCTGGCGGTCCGTTGCAGTCGGCCGATCTCGAACGGGTCGCGGTCAGTGTCGCCGCCGCCCTCACCGCCATCCACGCGGCCGGCCTGATCCACCGGGATCTGAAACCGTCCAACGTCCTGCTCTCACCGCTGGGGCCACGGGTCATCGACTTCGGGATCGCCCGCGCCGTGGAGGCGGAAACAGTCATCAGCAAGGAACTGCGCGTCGTCGGCACGCCGGCCTTCATGGCCCCGGAACAGGCCAGCGGGGGGCCGGTCACCGCGGCCGCCGATATCTTCTCCTGGGGCGGGCTCGTCGCCTTCGCGGGAACCGGGTCGTACCCTTTCGGGGCAGGCTCGACGGACGCCCAGCTCTATCGGGTCGTCCACCATGAGCCGAACCTGGACGGCCTGCCCGACATGCTGCGCGACGTTGTCAAAGCGGCGATGCACAAGGCTCCCGACGCGCGACCGAACGCCCAGGAGCTGCTGATTCGCCTGGTCAACCTGGGTACGGTCGCCAAGTCCGACCCGCAGATCACCCAGTTCGTACGGAACGCGCCAGCATCCCCAGCACCGCTCCAGACAACGCTGCCGGACGACAGCGCGGCCAAGGAACCACCGGCACCGGTACCGGCCAAACCACCGACACCAGCACCCGTACCAGCCAAACCACCAGCGACGGTCAAGGCAACCGTGCCGGCACCAGCCGTACCAGCACCACCGGCACCAGCCAAACCACCCGCACCACCGGCACCAGCCAAACCACCCGCACCACCGGCACCAGCCAAACCACCCGTACCACCAGCACCCGCACCACCAGC
>NZ_CAKJTP010000056.1:0-1387 GCF_917627335.1 Protofrankia sp. CiT1
GCGCCGGTCCGCTCCGGGCCGACAGCGGCAGCAGCACCGGCTCGCCGTCGCCGGACGGTTCGGCCGGCTGCGGCTGTGGCGTGGCCGGCGCGCCCGACAGCACCAGGTGGGAGTTGGTCCCGCCGAAGCCGAAGGAGCTGACCCCGGCCAGCCGGGCTGGCCGGCCGCCAGGCCGGTCCGGCCAGCGCTGCCCGTTGCCGGCCGCGACCCGCACGGCCAGGCCGTCCAGCCCGGACAGCGGGCTGGGCCGCTCGAAGTGGACGGTCGGCGGGATCTCACCGTGGTGCAGGGCCAGCGCTACCTTGATCAGACCGGCGATGCCGGCCGCCGCCTCCAGGTGGCCAAGGTTGGACTTGGCCGAACCGACGACCAGCGGGCGGCCGTCGGGCCGGCCCG
Organism: Protofrankia sp. CiT1; assembly: GCF_917627335.1. Taxonomy (NCBI): domain Bacteria; kingdom Bacillati; phylum Actinomycetota; class Actinomycetes; order Frankiales; family Frankiaceae; genus Protofrankia; species Protofrankia sp. CiT1. Next base: position 397 of record NZ_CAKJTP010000056.1, read on the forward strand.
CCAGCAGCACCTCCACCAGCGCCCCGAGCTCGATCCGGTCGCCGACCGCGGTGCCAGTGCCGTGCGCCTCGACGTAGTCGACCGCCGCCGCGTCCACCCCGGCCGCGGTGTAGGCCGAGCGCAGCAGCGCCTCTTGGGCTGGCCGGCTGGGCGCGGTCAGCCCGTTGGTACGGCCGTCGGAGTTGAGCGCGCCGGCCCGGATCACCGCGTAGACGCGGTCACCGTCGGCGACCGCCTGTGACAGCGTCTTGAGCACCACGACCCCGGCGCCCTCGGCGCGGACGTAGCCGTCGGCCCGGTGGTCGAACGGCTTGCACCGGCCGTCGGCCGCCATCAGCCCGCCGCGGCTGAAGCTCAGGGCGATCCGCGGACTGGTGATGACGTTGACCCCACCGGCCAGCGCCAGCTTGGTCTCGCCGGCCCGCAGCGCCTGGCAGGCCAGGTAGACCGCGACCAGCGACGACGAGCAGGCGGTGTCGACAACCAGGCTCGGCCCGCGCAGGTTCAGGCAGTACGAGAGGCGGTTGGCCACGATGCTCAGCACGCCGCCGGTCCCGTCGTAGGGCTCGGCGCCGTCGAGGGTGCTGAACATGGCGATACCGTGGTCGAACGTGGAGGCACCCAGGTAGACACCGGTGCTCGACCCGGCCAGCCCGCTCGGTGCGACCCCGGCGTCTTCGAGGGCCTCCCAGGCCACCTCCAGCGCGATCCGCTGCTGGGGGTCCATCCGCGACGCCTCGCGCGCGGCGATGCCGAAGAACTCGGCGTCGAAGCCCTCGACGTCGTCGAGGAAACCCCCCCAGCGGGTGTTCATCTTGCCGGCGGTGGCCGGGTCCGGATGGTACAGCGCGGCCGCGTCCCAGCGGGCGGGCGGGACGTGGCCGACCGCGTCGACGCCGCCGGTCAGCAGCCGCCAGTACGCCTCCGGGCCGGCGGCGCCCGGGACCCGGCAGCCGATCCCGACGATCGCGACCGGCTCGGGGCCGCCGGT
>NZ_CAKJTP010000056.1:1873-19795 GCF_917627335.1 Protofrankia sp. CiT1
ATCGTGTCCGGCTCGGCCCCGGTCACTTCGGCGATCCGGGCGAGGAGCCAGGCGGCGATCGCGTCGATGCCGGTCACTGTGCCCTCCCCGCCGGCTCGGCCACCGGCAGCCGGGCAGGCGTCAGCTCGCCGGCCAGGTAGGCGTCGCGGCAGGCCCGGCGGCGGACCTTCCCACTGGACGTCCGCGGCACCGCGCCCGGCGCGACGAGCACCAGGTCGTCGACGTTGATCCCATGTTCGGCGGCGACCGATGCCCGGACGGCCCGCGTGATCTCGGCCAGCGTCGGCACGGTGCTGGCCGCCGCACCCGCCCAGGCGCCGGCCGGCCGGGCCATTTCGGCCACGATCACCAGCTTCTCCCCGCCGTCGCCGTCATCGTGGGTGACGGCGAACGCGGCGCATCCGCCGCCACCCCGGATCCATGGGTGGGCGGCCTCGACAGTGGCCTCCAGATCCTGGGGATAGTGGTTGCGGCCGCCCACGATGACCAGGTCCTTGAGCCGGCCAGTGATGAACAGCTCGCCGTCGTGCAGCACGCCCAGGTCGCCGGTGCGCAGGAACGGCTGGTTACCGTCAGAGACGAGCCGGGCCGCGAAGGTACGCTCGCTCTCCTCGGGCCGCCCCCAATATCCGCCGGCGAGGTCCGGGCCGCCGACCCAGACCTCGCCGACACGGCCCGACGCGCGCGGCTGGCCGGTGTCAGGGTCGACGATCTCTACCCGGCGCTCCCCGGTCGGCGCGCCGACCCCCACGATCGTCTGGCTCCCACCCGGTACCAGCCGCCCGGCGGCCAGCGCCGCTCGGTCGACCCGCAGCATCCGCGGCTGGGCGCCGGCCGTCGACACGGTGGTGATCAGGACGTTCTCGGCGAGGCCGTAGGCGGCGCGCAGGGCCTTCGGGTCGAATCCGTGGGGCCGATAGGCCGCCGCGAACGCGTCAAGGGTCGCCGGTCGGACCGGCTCAGCGCCGTTGAACGCGACCCGCCAGCTCGTCAGGTCCAGCTCGGCCCGTTCATCCGGCGGGACCCGCCGGACGCACAGGTCATAGCCGAAGTTCGGGGCGCCGGCAACGGTACCCCGGTAACGGGTGATAGCGGTCAGCCAGCGGACCGGCCGCTGCACGAATACCAGCGATGGCATGAGGACGGCCGAGGCGCCCAGGTAGAACGTCTGGAGCACTTTGCCGATCAGACCCATGTCGTGGAACAACGGCAACCAGGACACGATCACGTCGTCGGCGCCGAGGCCCATACCGTCCGCCTGCACCCGGGCGTTGCGCAGCAGCGCCTCATGGGTGACCATGACGCCCTTCGGCGTCGAGGTGGAGCCCGATGTGTACTGCAGGAAGGACAGGTCATCGGGCCGGGGCGGGACGGCCTGCCGGGCGGCCTCGACGCCCGGTCCGGCCATCCACACGTCGGGCCCGATGCCGAGCCACCGCGGCGCATCCAGCTCGGGGGCGAACCGAGTGATCTGTGCACGCAGGTCACCCCGGCCGCCGGTGAGCACGGCCGTCGCCGCGCAGTCGCGGGCGATGGCCCGAAGCGTGGCTATCCGGCGCGCCGACCCCACGGGCGTGGGGACCGCCAACGGCACGGCCACCACCCCGGCATGCTGGCAGGCCATGAAGGCGACGATGTAGTCAGCGATGTCGTTTTCGAGGATGAGCGCCCGGTCGCCCGGGCCGCAGACGTCCAGCAGGCGGGCCGCGAGCGTGCGGGCGGCCGCTGCGAGGCGCTCGTAGGTAATCGAGACGCCTTCCTGTCGGCCGTCGGGAAGGACGGTGCAGAAGGTTTTTGATCCCCGTTCCCGCGCGTGTTCGGTCAGTAGCGCGGCGATCGTCGTCGGCCGCGGCGAGGAACGCACATTCAGCTCCTTGGACAGACGCCGTGCGGTACGGGCAGTATCGAGCCGGCGGGCGTTTCCGGCAGCAGTGAACGCGGGGTAGTGACCGCGCCGCGGCGTCGATGGCTGGGAAAGTAGCGGGCCGGTCCCGAGTGCCCGTGCCAGAAATACACGACCAACGCACGGACTTCGATCACAACCCGGTCACAAACATAACCGGGAAGAACGCCGCGGTCAACCCTCGGTGAGTTGCCAGACAGTCTTCATCGTGTTTTTCCTAGTACCGGCGTTACCATGATTAATGCCGCTCGGCTTAAATGCCTAGCCGGGTAGCGATAATGCTAGTACCGGGTCGTCAATGTGACAGACCAGCGACTTTTGCCGCGTACCAGTGATTGGTATCTTCTGCTCGTTCCGCAAAGAAAAAGATGTTCGTATCCCGCACTGGTGTGCACAGGGCGGATCACTCTTTCGGAACTGGGGGGGCCTCAGTGGTCGCCGCTGGACGTTGCTCGGGGTATGTCGGATGCCAGGCGGATGCGTCGCGAGGCGCTGGCTGGCGCCGGCAGGCCCTGGGTGAACTTCCGGCGGCGACCACTAAGGTGCGCGTCACCGCCGGGCAGTGCGGACTCCAGCTCCGGAGCAAAGGAGAATTATCCGTTCCGCGCAATGGATGGAGTCCAGCGTATGACTGTCATAGATCGCAGGAGACTACTCGGACTCGCGGTTGGTGGTGGTGTCACGGCCGCCACCACCGCGGTCATCGGCAATCCGTCGGCATTCGCCGACAGCAACGTGAGCGGACGGCGGGCCATCGTCATCGGGTCCGGGTTCAGCGGCTCGGTGGCCGCGTTGCGGCTGGGCCAGGCCGGGATCCGCACGCTGGTCCTGGAACGCGGGCAGCGTTACCGCTATAGCCCAACCGAAGCTGTGTTCAGCACCGAACTGAACCCGTCGAGTTCCATGTTCTGGTTCCAGGACACGATGATCTGGCCAGGGGTCCCGGAGACGCCGATCGACCGCGTGCCCGGGCTCATGCAGATCGTGGTGGCCAACGGGATCGAAATGGCCTGCGCGGCCGCGGTCGGCGGCGGCTCGGTGGTCTACGCGGGGTGCACCGTGCAGCCGCCGCGCAAGTACTTCGAGGCGCTGTTCCCGGCCGGCGTTTCCTACAGCGAACTCGACCGCGTCTATTACCCGCGGGTGCGCAGGATGCTCAATACGCAGACGGTGCCCGACGATATCTACCGCTCGGACCCGTTCACCCATGCCCGGGCATACGACGACCAGATGCGAGCGGCCGGCTTCCCTACCACCCCGGTGATGACCGACTTCAACTGGGACAAGGTACGGGGCGAGCTTGCTGGGAAGCTGCGCCCGTCGGCTACTGTCGGTGAATCAAGTTTCGGTAACAGTGACGGCGCCAAAAATGACACAACGCAGAACTACCTGCCGGCTGCGGTGAGTACCGGCAATGTACAGATCAACCCGCTTACCGAGGTCACCGGAATCCGCTCGTGCAAGGGCGGCGGGTACGCGGTCGAGGTACGCCAGCTCGCCACCGACGGCAGCGTCGTCAGCACCCGTGAACTGACCACCGACCTGCTGTTCCTGGCCGCTGGTTCGATTAACACCACCCGGCTGCTGGTCGCGGCCCGGGAGACGGGAGCGCTGCCGGACCTGTCCGCCGCGATCGGTTCGAACTGGGGCACCAACGGTGACGCGTTCACCTTCCGGGGCTTCTCCGGCCCGACCGGCGCCACCCAGGCCGCGCCATGCGTGTCCACGACGTTCCTCGACGGGAACTTCGGAATCCCGGTGCGGGTCGAGAACTGGTGGCTGATCAATTTCAATGGAACCCCGAACCTTGCTCAGTTCAGCGTCGCGGTCGATATGGATAACCGCGGCACGTGGACATACGACCGGGCAACCGCGCAGGTGAACCTGGCTGATTGGGACGCGTCCAAGAATGTCCCGGCCGAAGCCGCGCCGATCGCGTTCAACCAGATGCTCGTCGACAAGGGCATCGCCGGACAGGGGCCGCCGGCTCCCACCGGAATCACCGCGCACCCGCTCGGCGGATGCGAACTCGGCAAGGCCACCGACCTTTACGGCCGGGTCAAGGGATACAAGGGCTTGTACGCGATCGATGCCTCGGTCATCCCGGGCAACGTCGGCGGTGCGAACCCCAGCTTCACGATCGCGGCGCTGGCCGAACGAGCGTTAGACAATATCATCGCAGCCGGCTTCTGATCGTAGGGGAGAGCCCCAGCCGGGGCTCTCCCCTCCCGCTGCGCTCCCGTCACGACGTTGTACGCCGCGACGACCGCAGGGTTGGCAGCACGGCCGCACGCATCACCCAGAACGCGACCGGGCGGGGCAGGTAACGGCCGAAGAACGCCTGCGACTTCGCCGCGGCCCCGGGCACTACCACCCGGCGCGCGTCCTTCAGCCCAGCCAGCGCCTCCCCCGCCACCCGTTCCGGCGTCTTCCAGGCAAACCAGCGGGTCGATTCGATGTCACCGATGCCCCCGACGGCGGAGAACTCGCTGCGCACCGGCCCGGGAGCCAGCAACGTACAGGTCACGCCGGTGCCGGCCATCTCCTCGTGCAGCGCCTCGGCGAACGAGTTCACGAACGCCTTCGACGCCGCGTACGTGGCCGCGGTCGGGACCGGCTGGACACCAGCCGTCGACCCGGTGAACAGAATGGCCCCGGAGCGCCGCTCGAGCATGCCGGGTAGAACGGCCATGGTGAGGTCGTGGACGGCGGCCACGTTGACCTCGACTTCCTCGATCTCCCGGGCAGGGTCGTTCGCCGTGAGCACACCGCAGGTCGGGAAGCCAGCATTGTTGCACAGCACCGCCACCGGCACGGCGGCCAGCGCGTCGCGCAGCCGGGCCCGTTGGCCCCGGTCAGCCAGGTCGCACACGCTGATCTCGATATCGACACCGTGTGCGGCCCGCAGCTCCTTGGCGAGGCGCTCCAGCACGTCGCCACGGCGGGCCACGAGCCACACCGGATGTCCGTGGGCGGCCAAGCCTCGGGCCAGCGCCTCGCCGATGCCAGACGAAGCCCCTGTCACCACGGCCCACGGCCGAGCCGGGGTCCCCCCGCCGCTGAACGGCCGGTACTCATCGGGTGAGCCGCTCATCGCCCGGTCCGGACCGGGATCGGCGCGCCGATCGCCTCGATCATCCGGTCACCGGCGTTACGTCCGGAGCGGCAGCACGACTCCAGCGAGACCCCCAACAGGTAGTCGCCAGCCAGCTCCAAGCCGGGAACGCCGGCCACGGCCTGAGCGACCTCACGGAGGAACTCGCCATGGAAAGGCAGGTAAGCGCAATAGGCCGCGTTCCAGGTCCGCCCGCCGGTGGTGACCCGCTTGGCTCGGCTGGCCCCCAGATAGCGGACGAGACGTTCCTCGGTCTCCCCCACCCAGTCGTCCAGGGTTGCCTGCTCCTGATCGCCGATCCGGCCCGGTCGGCCGCTGTAGGTGTAGCGGACGATGTGGCGTGACTCCATGGCGTAGGACCCGGCGTTACTGCACGGGCCGTTGTCGTTGATGGCAAGCGCCCGCACCTCAGGGGTGAAGATCGGCCGGTCGTACTCGACCAGGACGACCGACGAGCCGAAGTAACGTACCTCCGACAGCCGTTTGGACAGCCACGGCATCTCCGACAGCACGATGTCGGCCGTCGCGTACGCCGGGGTCGCGATGACGATGCCGTCGTAGGAGCGCTCGCTGTCCACCCCGTCCGTGGACAGCCGCAGCCCCACGGCCGCGCCGTCGCGCATGACCAGGCCTTCGACCGTCGTGCCGAGCCGGACCGTGACCCGGCGGGACAGCGCCTCCAGAGCCGGCTGGATGCCGCCGGTGAGCTGGTCGTAGGTGTCCATCAGCAGGGACAGGTTGGTGCCGAAAGTACCCAGGTAGACCTCGTCTGGTTCCGCCCCGTTCATCCGGACGGTGATCGGCCGCAGCAGCGTCTTGGTGACCTTCGGGCTGAAGTGGCCGGACAGCGGCACGTGGTCGTGGCTGCTGGACAACGCGGTGAAGTAGCTGGAGCCGAGGAAACGGTTGGTGTCATCGAGCCGGATCCGGGCCGCGAGCAGGCCGAGCCGGGCCAGGTCGCGCGGGGTCGCCATCCGACGGATGTTGTTCAAGCTGGAGCCGCGCCGGGTGCTGTCGATGGTGAGCACCTCGTCGTCCTTCATGAACGACTGGTTGATGCCGAACGGCTCCCACGGGTAACTGCCCAGGGCCGCGGTGAACGAGCGGAACGCGCTGTACTTGCGCCCGATGTTCTTCCCGCCCATCATCACCTGTTTGTCGCCGAGCTTGCCGACGCCGAACCGGCCGCCGAGCACCGGATCACGTTCGATCAGCTCGACGTCGTGCCCAGCCTGCTCAAGCCGTAGCGCGGCCGAGAGACCGGAGATTCCGCTGCCGACGACGGCGACCCGCTGGGCCTCGCCTGTCTTTCTCGCGCCCACGATGGTCTCCTCCGGGGAATGGATGCGGTGGGTGGGCGGGCCGAGCCTCGCCCGTTGGCTGGTTCAGGCGGGTCGGTTCAACCGGCACAATCGGCCGCGACCCCAGCCCGCCAGGCCGGGAGCTGGTCGCGGGTGAATTCCGCCAGGTCCTTGCCGCTCTCCTGGTGGCGCGCCAGCTGGCGCGCGTAGTGACGCATGGCGTCCTGGGCGGGCTTGCGGCTGACCAGCGCCAGGAAACGGGCCCGTTCCATGGCCATCCCACGGCGCAGGCTGACCGAACCACCGACGTAGACGGCCTGTTTGGCCGCCCGCACCGCCATCGACGAGCGGGCCGCGAGACGGGTGGCGGTCTGGTGGGCCAGCTCCGCGACCTCCTTGCTCTCGACACGGTGGTGGGCGATGCCGATCTCGACCGCCGCCCGCGGGTCAACCAGACAGCCTTCGAGAAGGAACTCAACCGCCTTCGCCGGGCCGATGGCGCGAGCGATGATCTGGCTGCCGCCCCCGCCAGGAATCAGCCCGAACAGGCCCTCGTGCAGCCCCATCCGGTATGGCCCGTCGCCGACGATCCGGATATCGCAGGCCAGCGCCAGCTCAAAACCGCCCCCAAGCGCGGAGCCGTCGATCGCGGCGACGAACACCGTGTCGCTGTCGCGCATCCGGCGCACGACCTCGTGGAAACCGAGGAGCGCGGCGACACCGGCGGCCGGGGTGCGCCCCACCAGACCGCGCAGGCCGGGTGTCCGCAGCAGGCCGGCGACCAGCCACAGCGCCGGGTAGGCGGTGCGTGGCGTCACCGGCAGGCTGAGCCCGTCAGCGACAGCGAGGACCTCCCCCAGGTCGTAATGCCCGATGAAGGTGTTAGGTACCGCGCTGGCCAGCACGACTGCCCGCACCGTCGGATCGTGCCGGGCCGCCTCGAGCACAGCGCTCAGCTCACCCATCGCGGAGGTGGTGATCAGGTTGAAGGGTGGGTTGTTGAACCGCACGGTGAGAACCGCGCCATCCCTCTCGGTCTCCACAACGCTCATCGCGGTCCTCATTTCTGTGGGGGCAGAGCCTGTTCGCGGGAGCGGCCGGCGATGCCACGCGCACAGCACCCGCCGATGTCGGCCGGCCGGCGTTACACGAGCTTGTCCAGGACAGCCGACAGCGCTGTCACCACCTCCCCGGCGGCCCGCTCACCGGAGGACAGCGCTCCGTCCATCCCGCCGTAGTTGTCCAGGGCGGTCTCGGCCCCGGCCCAGTGGATCCGGCCGGTCGGTTCCCGTAGCCCGCGTATCGGGCCGGTCAAGGAACCGGGGGTGGCGATACCGAAGTAGCAGCCGCGGGTCCACTCCTCGGCCGCCCAGTCCTTCTCCAGGTACTGGCGGGGCCGGGCGGCCAGCGGCCCGAACAGCCGTGTGAAGGAGGCCAGTACCTTCTCCCGCCGCTCGTCCGCCGGCCGGGCCGCCAGGGCCCGGGCCCGATCGCCCGGCACGAAGCCGACCAGCACACCGGGGCGTCCGGACGGCGGCGAGTTGTCGAAGGTGCCGGTCACCGGTCCCTGCGTACTCAGAGCCCGGCCGGACAGGCCCTCGTCCCGCCAGAACGGCCTGTCATAGACGGCCGCGACCTTGATGACGTGGGCCATCGGCAGACTCGCGATCGCCTGGTGGCGCGCGGCGGGCAACGGCGGGTCGAACCGAATCTGCCCGACCAGCGCGGGCGGAACAGCGACGATCACCCGTCGCGCCCGGATCCGGGCGGCGCCCGCCTCGACGTCGACCCCGGTCCCATCGTCGCGGACGGTCGTGACCGGGCGATCGCACAGCAGCCGGTCACCCAGCTCCGTGGCGAGGTGATCGGACAGCCGCTGCGCCCCGCCAACGACCCGGAAGGCAAGGTCGTTGGCTGTGGTCGCGTCGAAGCTGCCGGCCGCGCCGATGTGGGCGAGCGCCTGCAGCATCGTGAGCTGATGCGGCTCAGCCCCCCAGACCGTAGCGATGGCGGTGCGCAGAACCGAACGGCCCTCCGTGGTGTGGACCGCCCGGTCAAGCCAGGCCCCGACCGTCATCCGCGACCATTTCTCGGCCTGGGCCGCGTCCCAGGGCGCGGCGGCCGGGACCCGGCGCGCCTCGCGGTCGAGCCGGAACCGGGCCAGTCCCACGTCGAGCAGCGCGGCCGGCCGCAACGGAGGCACCTTGCGTCGCTGCCGCCGGACCTCCCCGGAGACCTCCAGCAGGTCGTTGCCCTGGCTATAGGTCTCGAACAGCTCGATCCCGGCGCTGGCGGCCAGCGCGCGGGCCCGCTTGTTGCGGCCAGCCAGCCACTGCCCACCCATCTCGACGACGCAGGAGCCGTGGCCGCTCGGCTCGCTCACGACCCGGCCGCCGACCCGGCCGCGGGCCTCCAGAACCACCGGTGCCAGGCCAGCCCGCAGCGCCACCCGGCCGGCCATCAAGCCGGCCAGACCGGCCCCGACCACCACCACGTCCGCTTCGTCGGGGATCCCGGCCCCGCGCATCGTCGCCTCGCCACCCATGGCCGCTAAGCCCGCGCCTGGTCGGTGGCCAGCGCGTAATGGACGCCGGTGGCTGCCTCGGAGACGTCCCACAGGTGGGCGGCGACCTCGGTATCGCGTGCCCGCTTGCTGGCCTTGGCCGCTCCCGGGTAGCCCCGGTAGCCCATCAGCTTGCTCGGCCCGACGAAGGCACCGCCGGGCAGGTCGGGCAGTGTCGCCGCGCACAGAATCGGCAGCGCGCCCATCCGCGGGCTGACCGCGAATGCCTTGTTACTGACGGCCATGCCCGTCCGTACCGGGCCCTTGAGCCCGGCCAGCTGGAGGTTGGTCGCCGCGTAGCCGGGGTGGGCGGCGACGCTGCGCAGCGTGCCCCCAGCCCGGCGATCGAGTTCGAAGGCGAACAGCAGGTTGGCCAGCTTGGCCTGGAAGTAGGCGCCATAGCGCCGGTAGCGGCGCTCCCGCTGCAGGTCGTCAAAGGTGATTTTCCCGTAGGCGTGCAGAGTGCTGCTCACGGTGACGACGCGCGGATCGGAGGCGGCCAGCAGATTGGGCAGCAGCAAGCCGGTGAGCGCGAAGTGGCCGAGGTGGTTGGTGCCGAGCTGGAGCTCGAAGCCGTCGGCGGTCGTCCGCTTCGGCGTCGCCATCACACCAGCGTTGTTGATCAGCAGGTCGAGCCGCGTGTTCTCCCGGCCGAAATCGGCGGCGAATTTGCGCACCGAACCGAGGTCAGCCAGGTCCAGCGTCCGCGCCTGGACCTGGCCGCCGGGTGCGGCGGCCCGAATCTCGGCGGCCGCGGCCTCGCCGCGGCTGATGTCGCGGCAGGCCAGCAGGACCTGGGCGCCCGCCCTGGCCAGCTCGCGTGCGGTGATGAAACCCAGACCACCATTCGCGCCGGTCACGATCGCTGTCCGACCGCTCTGGTCGACGATCGCGTCTTCGCTCCACTTCTTCTGGATGCGGAGCTTGCCGCCTTGGTTCGCCATTGTTTTCTCCCTGGACTGTCGCGGTCACTCGCTCTGGAGCAACCGCTTTCCTACGTTGACGGGGACATAGCCGCCTCCGGCCCACCGGCCATGCGCACCACTTGCTCTTCGAGTTCACCAATAGTAGCGAGTTCGGCGAACACGTCGGCGGGAATCTTGGCACCGAGTGACTCCTCCATGGCGGTCGTAATCTCCACGACCGTCAGGGAGTCGATGTCGAGCTCGGTGAAGGTGGTCGTGCGCGCCAGCCCGTCGATGTCGACCTGGGCGATTTCACGGACGACCGATCGCAGCAGAATGAGAGCGTCGTTGGTGGACATTTCTCTGCCTCCGCAAGAAGGTGAATGAACGGTCAGGGCATCCGGACGACCTGGCCGGCCCAGCTCAGGCCGGCGCCGAAGGCCAGCAGAAGTACCAGGTCACCGGAGCTGACCTGCTGCTCGCGGACGAGCCGCGACAGGGCAAGCGGCACCGATGCCGCCGACGTGTTGCCGGTGTCCACGACATCGGTGGCCACGACGGCGCCGTGCGAGGCGACTGTGCGCGCGACCGCCTCGACAATGCGCAGGTTGGCCTGATGGGGAACGATCGCGGCGAGGTCCGCCGGGCGGACGCCGGCCTCATCGCACACGTGGCGGGCCAGCGGGGCGACGTGGGTCATGGCCCACCGGTAGACGTTGCGGCCGTCCATCCGGATGGCCCAGTCACCGTCGGGTACGGCGATGAACCGGGCGCCCGAACCGTCGCTGCCCCACACAACTGGGCCGATGTCGGGTTCGCTCGAGGGGCCAACCGTGGCCGCGCCGGCGCCGTCGCCGAACAGGACGCAGACGCCCCGGTCCTCCCAGTCGATCCAGTCGGCGGTGAACCGCTCTGACCCGACGACCAGCACATGGCGGGCAGACCCGCGGCAGACCAGGCTGGCCGCCACCTCCAGCCCGTGGCAGAAGCCAGAACAGGCGGAGTTGAGGTCGAACGCCGCTGGTGACGCGCAGCCCAGCAGCTCCGCGACCATGGACGCACCACCCGGGATCGCCCGTGGGATCGAACAGGTAGCGAGGATCACGACGTCGATGCTGTCGGCGCTCAGCCGGCTCGCGGCCAGCGCTTTCCTGCCAGCCTCGACGGCCATGGACACGACGGTGTCGTCTGGCGCCGCGACATGGCGGGATCCGATCCCGGTCCGGGAGCGGATCCACGTGTCGCTGGTGTCGATGGTCTCGGCCAGCTCGTCATTGGTTACTACTCGTGATGGTCGGTAATCCCCCAGGCCGAGGATGCGGGCGTGTGGCGACCGGACGCGGACGCTCACGTGGCATCCGTGTGCTCACGATAGGTGAACGCCAGCCCGGTTGTGTGCCGGGCCGCCCAGCCATGACTGTCATCGCCGGAAGCCCCGAGAGAAATAAGCTCATCCTCTCCGCGCATATTTTCCCCTTCTTCGGCGGTTATTTGTTCGTCATGCTGACCGTCGGCGAGGTGTTCACACAAGGGTGGCCGTTGTACTGGTGCTGAGGCTGACAGGATGCTGCGAAGCCGCCCAGGGACGGACGCCTGTCATGTGGGTGACAACGAGAATAAATCCGGCAGGAAGCGGGCTAGCATGCGTTCGGTGAGTTCCCACATCTGGCGGGCGGCGTCGGTATCGTAGGAAGGCCCGGATGACCGGGTCAGGCGCGTCTGATCGTAGTACGCGCCATTCGTGGTCACTGTTGGGTCGGTCGCCAGGTGGTGAATATCGCGGGCCGCTCGTTTCGGCGACGACGCGAATGCCAGTGCCGCCAGCACGAAGGCCCGCGGAAAATCCCGGCCAATATCGGTGCGGGTCACGCCCGGATGCATCGCGTTGACGGTGACCATATCGCCGTGGCGGCGGGCCAGCTCGTAGACAAAGTAAAGATTGGCCAGCTTCGACCGGCTGTAGGCGAGGAAGGGATCATAGCCGCGCATGTGATGCGGATCGGTGAAGTCGAAACGCGGCTCGATGTGCCCGCCCAGGCTGGTGTGGTGGCCGGCGCTGTTGACGCAGAGCACCCGGGGCTTGGCGTCCTGCGGCCCGGCCCCGGGCGGCCTCCCCGCGACCAGGAGCGGCCACAGCCGGGCGGTGAGCGCGAACGGCGCCAGATGATGGACGGCCAGGTTCAGTTCCCAGCCCTCATCGGTCAGGATGTGGCGGGGCACCAGGACACCAGCATTGTGGATCAGTATGTCGATATGCTCGGTGCCGGCACTGACCCGTTCGGTGACTGCATCCCAGCCGGACGGCGCGGCGAGATCGGCCACGATCGTCTCCGCTGCCGCGCCGGACCCGGCCAGTTCGGACCGCAGTGCCGCGGCCTTGCTCGGATCGCGGCCGACCGCGAAGAGCCGGTACCCCTCGGCCGCCAGCCGGGTGGCCAGTGACCGGCCGATGCCAGCGGTCGCGCCGGTCAGTACGACGACGCGTGCTGAGGGTCTCGCCATCTTCGACCTTCCTGCTGGAGCAGCGCCTGCCGGGGCAGCGCGCGTTCCGGCGGAGTGCGGCAAGCATACGCACAGTAAACATGTCAGAGATGACATGTCATGCGGCACATCATCATCCGAACGGCGTCCGCATGTCAAGGCTGACATGTACAGTCCGGCTATGTCGCTGCACTACGCGCTGCTCGGCCTGCTGGCCGAGGCCCCGGCCAGCGGATACGATCTCACGGCGCGCTTCGGTGAGGTGCTCGGCCACATCTGGCCGGCCAGACATCCGGCGATCTACGGGGAACTGGGCCGTCTGGCCGAAGACGGATTCATCGAGCTCGAGAGCGAGGGGCCGCGGCGGCGCAAGGCCTATCGGATCACCCCGAAGGGCCTTGAGGAGGTGCGTGCCTGGCTCACCGCCGGCGAAGTTGACCATACCCCGCGCTTGGAGCCGTTGCTGCGCTCTTGCTTCTTCTGGCTCATGGAGCCAGAAGACCTGCGCGCCTACCTGGACCGGGAAGCTGAATACTTCCGCTCGCTCGTCGAGAAGTACACCAGCTACGCCGCGGCGAAGGACCGCGGCGAATTCGGGACCGGGGCTCGTGTCCAGTCCCTGCGGGTCACAGTAGAAGCAGGTATCCGACTTTACCAGGCGCTGGCCGACTGGTCTGACTGGGCCGCGCGGGTTCCGCCCGCCCAGCCAGATCCAGAAGACGGCATCGAGACGAACCGCTGAGGGCTTGCTTTTCAGAGGCTGCTTCGCGGTGTATATTCAGGCGATCCGTGACGGCATGAACGCCGCCGGGCCGCTCGTCCGCACATGCCCCCGGGACTCAGCGGATCAGGGCAGCGCGATCGACTGGGAATGCCGGAAGACGTTGGTCGGGTCCCAGTGGCCCTTCACCCGTCGCAGCCGCGTGTAGTTATCTTTGTAGTAAAGGGTTGAAAATGGCACCCCGGAGGTGTTGATTGCCGGGTCGATGATATCCGGGTCGGGATTGTTGATGTAACAGCCGTCGGTCTGCTCGTTCGGGATCGGATAGCCGCCGGTGGCGGCGAACGTCTGGCTGTAGAGGTCGCGTAACCAGGCGATGTGGATGGTGTCCTCGGCCGGGCTGATCCAGAAATTTTCGAACAGGGCGTAGACCACCGCGTTCCGGTGGGCGGTCGCCGTCGCGGCTGGTGCCATCGCGTTGATCTGCCCACCGGAGCCGGAGAGCTGCAGCGTCGCGTTCGCGTTCGTGTAGTCCGTGCGCGTCATGTTGATGTAGATCGCCGCGATCTGATCGTCGGTGAAGGACGTGCGCAGGTAGGCCGACTTCACCGCGCTGCGCAGGGTCGGGTCGTACAGCAGGGCCGGGTTGCTGGTGCCGACCAGCCTGGTCGATGCCAGCCAGGCCACCGGCCTGGCTGGGAAGGGCACGGTGATGCCACTGCCGTCGAGCAGCGCGGCCCGGTAGTCGGCCAGCAGCTGGCCGGCGTTGCTCAGTGTCCCGTCGAGCTGGGTGACGAGCTGGATGCCGCCGGTCGGGCCCTGGCGGATGAACATGATCCCAGCCAGCGATGTGTACGGCGAGCTCGGCGCGCTGTTCTGCTCGTGCCAACGGCCGAAGTTGCGCACCAGCGTGGTGAACGAAGCCTGGCTCAGGGCGCTCCACGGCACCGGCACGGAGCTGAGCAGCACCCGGGCCGGCGGACGTGGCAGGGCCGCACCGGGGTCGGTCCCGGTCGCCGATGCGGACCGGAACCAGAAGCGGGTCACCACGCCGAAGTTCCCGCCACCGCCCCCGGTGGTGGCCCACCACAGGTCGTTGTTGGGGTCGGCTGAGCCGCGCGAGGCGATGACCACGCGTGCCTTGCCGTCGCTGCCGACAACCACCATCTCGACAGCGTCGATGTGGTCGGCGACCAGGCCGAACTTCCGGCTCAGCAGGCCGAAGCCGCCGCCGCTGGCGTGCCCGCCGATGCCGACCGTCGGGCACACCCCACCCGGAATCGTCACCCCCCAGTCGCGGTAGAGCAGCTCGTAGATGTGCCCGAGCTGGGCGCCGGCCTCTATCCGGAACGCGGCGCGCTGAGGGTCGAACGAGACACAGGACATTCCGGACAGGTCAAGCAAAATTTTGGTGTCGGGGTTGCTGACGAAGTCGGCGTAACAGTGGCCGCCGCTGCGAACCGACAGCCGTTTGCCGGCGTCGACCGCCTCCTGCACGGCCTGGACGACCTGCGCGGTCGAGCGGACCAGGCGGACGGCGTCCGGGGCCGCGACCCACCGCTGGTTGATTCCCCGGACCAGCTCCGGGTATCGGGCATCGGATGCCGTGACTGACACTGCCGGGGTGACCACGTACCCGGAGCCGGCCGTGCTGTCGGCCGGCGTGGTATTCGCCTGGGCCGCTATGGCTGGCGTGGCGGCCCCGACAGCCACCGCCGTGCCACCGATAAGTATTCCCCGTCGGCTGACCTCACCCATTTCCGTCGCCTCCACATCTGGACAGGTTCGTAACTGCAGGTTCGTAACTGGAAGTGTCAGTTCCCATGAGTTTTGTGTTTCTCGAGAAAACCCGGTTTCGGCAGCGCTGGCACGCATACGTCGCCTCGACGGGAGGCGGCTGTGGTTTTTGATGGTGCTGCTTCTACCAGCCTCGTTGCCGGGAAAGTGCGCGCAACAGCGCGGCCAGTTCGATGAATAGGCTCCGGCGGGGACCGGTGAACGAGTTCAAACCGCCCGAAAAGCGGCAGCAAAGGATCGGTTTATTGGCAGCCTGGGGTACCGCCGGGCTGGCCGGAAAAATGATTCACGGTTTGCGGTTTGCGGTTGAAGGAAAAGCTGGTGGTCAGCCTGGCTGGGCGGGTCACGGCTGCCGGCATTCACGGCGACGACACAGGTGCGGTCAGAGCGGCAAGGACGGCCCGGGCCAGTGCGTGGGCGGCTTCAGACGTGAGTGGCACGTGGCCGAGCAGGAGCGCGTACCAGTAAACGCCGTAGGCGATGTCGACCCCGAGGTCCAGGTCGGCTCTGGTGGGCAGCTCGCCGCGGTCGCGGCCTTGGGCGAGGATCGCGCGCAGTACGTCGCGCCGGGCGGAGGTGAAGCGGTGCAGAGTATCGGCGACGGCCGGGTCCTGCTGGGCTTCAGCCATGATGTGGCGCAGCAGCGCGGCGGCGGTCGGGTCGGCCCCACGGGCGAAAGTAGCGGACAGGAAGGTCTCCAGATCGCCAAGCAGGGTGCCGGTGTCGGGCTGAGGAACGTCGGTGCGGGCGCGTTCGGCCAGGGTTTCCAGCACGATAGCGCCCTTGGACGGCCACCAGCGGTAGATCGTCTGTCGGCCGACGCCAGCGGCGACGGCGATGCCCTCCATGGTCAGCGGCGGTCGATCGGGCCGGCTGAGCAGCGTCCAGACCGCATCGAGGACGGCTTGGCGGGCCTGCTCATTGCGGCGCCGGCCGGTATGCGGCCGGGCCGGGCCGGCAACGTCTTTCATACGGAGGACTGTAGCATTTGTCGGGATGTGTTGTCTCGACAAAGTTGGCGGCCCCGGATCGGCACCGCCGAACGGCGAGAACCGCTACCTGGGTGGGGATGGCTCTGAGCCTCCCGCTCGACTGTCCTCGAGGGGTCGCCATTCAAGACATGGTGCCGTTGGCGATCAAACTGGACACGGACAGTGCGGTGAACCGCTCGAAGCGTTATGTTTCGGCGCGCGTGGGCGAGAGTGGATGACGTCCCGTCATGAACAGACCGCTGCAAACCACGGTGGCGGTGGCTGTGGCGATGGCCATCGCCCCGGGGAAGTCTCGGGCGGACAGCCCGAGGGCGACTGGCGGGAGACCGAGCAGGGCCAGCGCCACGCCCCTCGTCCCGGCTCGGCTGGGCGGGCGGGCCATCACCCACAGGACCGCGGCGAGCAGCGCACCGAAAACCAGCAGCCCGAGGTAGGGGTCGAGGGCTTCGGTGACGTTGTCGGCGTGCCGTTCGGCGGCGCTGGCGCCAGGGTAGATCACGCCGCCGACGATGTCGGGTATCCGGTCGGGGAAGAACGTGATCGCGCTTAGTCCGAGCAGCGCGACAAGCAGGGCGGCGAAGATTCCCGCGCAGAGCGCCGCCATGACGCCCTGCTCCGCGCGGCGGGTGCGTCCGGTGGCCCGCAGCGCGGCGGCGGCGGGCGCACCGAAGACGAGCGGCACCAGCCAACTGCCGTGCCAGGGAAGAGCTGCGGCCAGTGGCGGACCATCCCGCTCGAAGGGCATCACCGCGAACGCCGCCAGCCCCGCGACAAGCCCCGCGCCGGCCCCGGCCGCCAGGCCCGCGCTACCGAAGCAGGCGGCGTGGGCGGTCACTGCCAGGAAGCTCCCCGCGTAGAGCGTCAGCGCGAGCATGACTATCGGTACCGCCTTGGGGCCCGGCCGCAGGAGCCCAGATATGCCACCTTGTACCGCAAGGACCAACAGGCACGACCCCACCAGGGCGTACCCGCCGGCACGCACCACCCGTGCCGCCCGTTCCGGTCGTACCGGGCCAAAGAGCCCCGGGCGGTCGCCGAGCCAGGCCAGCAGCGCCAGGACGAGCACCCCGGGGATGATCTGACCGATCACGTGCGCGGACGCGATCTCACTGATCACCACGAGACACACCGCGGCAGTGGTGGCCACCGGATGCCAGACCGCGCGGGTCCTCACAATCTGTAGCAGGGCGGCCCGGGTACAGCCCAGGGCGAAATGCCAGCGTTCGGAGGGACTGTCGATGGCGGACAGTTCGGCCCGCATCGCGCATCCCCAGTCGTGGCGTGCGGACGGTAGTAATTTGACCACGAGGTCGAGGTACCAGCCCGCCGGCTGCCGGCCGCCGGTCACCACGCGGTCCGCAGGTCGCCGTGGGCGTGCCGCGCGGCTGGCGCCGGGGCGAGGCTGCTCGCCAGCTCCCGACCGGCGCCGGTGAGGCGGTAGAGGTGGCGGGGCGGACGCCCGCCGGAATCGTCCGGCCGCTGTTCCCAGCAGGCTTCCAGCAGCTCCCGGTCGGTGAGGCGGATCAGGATCGGGTACAGCGAGCCGGCTTTGAGACCGACCTGCTGCCCGAGCTCATAGCCGTACCGCCACACCGCGGGTTGTGCGATCAGTGCTTGCAGCACGGCCACGGTTTGCGGAGAGAGACGTCGGGGTCGAGTCATTCCGTAACTCTATCTAGATAGAGTTTGAACGGCCAGTACTCAGCATGGGACGCGCGGAGTCCACCGTGCCCTCCCCTCACGGAACCGGGACCGACGGGTGCCCGGACGGTGTACCGGGGACGGTGAGAGCGGAGCTCACCAGATGCCGCATGAGTGCTGGATCCCCACCGTGATACCGCTGGAGGAACTCCTCGGGCGGTAGGATCACGCGGCCGGCTGACTCGTGGCCCGCTTCCCAGGGGGCGAGCCGTGTGACCGGCGCGGTGTAGATCACCATGTAGGTCACGTCGTCGGCACCGAAGTAGTCGGACTCAATGACCTCGACCAGGGTGAGCTTGCCGAGCCTGACCCGTACCTCTTCCCATGCCTCGCGGCGTACGGTCTGTTCGATCGTTTTCTCGTGCTGTTGCACATGACCGCCGGGGATGTCCAGCCCCCGGGCCAGGTCAGCGGCCACGAGCAAGCCATCGCTGGTCACCGCG
>NZ_CAKJTP010000056.1:20179-27103 GCF_917627335.1 Protofrankia sp. CiT1
TCGAAGGGCGGCTCGGTGGACGCTCCCAGACACGTCAGCGTGACCGGTCCCGCGCGTGTGCCGGGTGTTGGTCGGCGGTCCGTTCTCTCGGCGGTCACAAGCGGTTTCCTATTCTGCCCCGCGTCGTGGGACGACACGAGCCTCGACGACCCGGCCGCGGCCGAGGCAGTCTGCCAACGCCGTGCCCGTGCCGGCCTGCCCGACGGCGTCAGCTCGAAGCCGAAGTACCGCGGCCCTGCCTCGAACTCAGAGCGCCCGGCAATAGGGGACGCGGCGTCGCGGGGCTGGGGTACGCACCTCGCCGCGTTGTCGTCGGTCGCCACCCAGCACCTCCGGTGACTTCCTCCTCGCATCTCGCGATCTACGTACCCCAGCCCCGTTCCTTGATCTACGCTCCTGTTGCCGGGCGCTCTTAACTACTTGCGCCGCCATGGGCCGGTGATCGCGACAGTCAGGCCGTCGCCCTGGATGTTGGCATACAGCCACTTGCTATCCGGGGAGAAGGTCGCGCCGGCCCATTCGCTGTCGCTGACGGCGTTCCGCGCCAATGGGTACGGGGTGCCGTCATCGCCCACGACGATCAGGTAGTTCTCCCCGTCACCGTCTTCGCACAGGATGATCGTACCGCCGTAGGGCGAAACGGTGATGTTGTCGGGACCATCGAAGCGACCGCCCGGAGCAATCCGGACCACCAGCTCGATCGTGGACTTGCGTGGGTTGAACTCCCAGACCTGGCCCTCGTGCACACCGGCAGCCGCGGACCCGGCCTTGGCGTAGCTGGAGACGATGTAGGCCCGGGTCCGGTCCCAGAAGATTCCCTCGGCCTTGGGTACGTGGGTGACCGCCCCGTCGGCGAACTGCTTGCGGACCGACGTGGTTGTCGCGTCCGGGTCCGGTACGTCCACCCAGGTCACCGCGAGCGTGGTGCCGAGCTCGGTGAACACGGAAAGATCGAACGCGCCGGCGGCCTTGAGTGCCTGCAGCTTCCCGCCGGCCCGAAGGCTTCCCGGGCCTCCCAGCGGCTTGGCCGGCAGGAAGCGGTAAAGCAGCCCGTACGGCGAGCCCGCGTCTTCGGTGAGGTAAAGAATGCCGGTCTTGGGATCGACGGCGATCGCTTCGTGCGGGTAACGCCCGAGCGCCTTCAGCGGGACGGCCTCGGTGTCGTGCAGGCGCCCGTAGGGGTCGACCTCGAAGACGTAGCCGTGTTTCTTGGTCAGGAGTGCGTTGGATGCCGGGGTCAGCTCGGTCTCCTCACACGACAGCCAGGTCCCCCACGGGGTGTTGCCGCCGGCGCAGTTGCGGACCGTACCAGCGAGGCTCGCTACCTGTGAGATCAGCTTGTCGCCGTCGAGAACGACCGTGGTGGTTCCGCCGGCCGCGCCCGGGTCGTATTCCAGTCCTGACAGGTGCGGTACCGGGTTCACGGCGCCCGGGGAAAGCTCGTGGTTGCGAACCAGAATGCTGTGGTTGTTCTTCTTGCCAGGGAAGGCGAATGTGCCATCCGGCGCGCCCGGCAGCTTCTCCCCGGTCGGCAGCGTGTCCATGCCGGCGCGGGAGACAACTGTGTAGGTGAATCCCGCGGGAAGATCGACAATCTTCGCCGGGTCGGGGACGAGTTCCCCGTAGCCGTGGAAGTGGAAGGGTTCGGCGGCCGACGCGGTCCCGCTGAAGACCGAGCCAACCGCTCCCGACAGGACGAATCCGAGGCTCGCCGTTCCAGTACCGACGATCGCCTGACGACGACTGACAGATATGGGCATGTGTCCCTCCTTGGAATGCCGAATCCGCACGCTGGCAGGCTGACATGGCCACGAAGCGACACAGGATGGAACGGCAGGCGACTACTAGCCTCGGCTGTTCGTATATCCGGCAAGACAGGAGATGACGCCATGTAAGCAGTTGGTCATTCTATCGTAAGCTCGTTGTCGCCTGCCAGTGAAAGCCCGGTCCGGGTAGCTGCCAGGAGGCCCGGTAGCAGGCTGGCGGATCGGTCTGGAAACGGACCGGGTCGGAGCCCAGCGGTGTCGAGCCGATCTGCATCACGTCGCCCGGGGCCATCGCCGTCACCTGCCCGAACGGCCCGTCGGCGCGGTCGGCCGCGGTAGTGCACCTCTTCCGTGCAGGCTACGCCATGCGCCGCGTGGGCCGATCGACTCGAGTTCGGCGGCTGCGACGACCGGCTCGTCGCCGCCGGGGCGCTGCGGCATCAGGTATGTTCAACCGCGCCCGGCCCGTGCCATGCTGACGCGCAACACTGTTACCCGCCGAGGCGTTTCGCGCTGGCCGGGTGGTTCACGGCAGAATTCGCAGGCTCGCCGGCAACGAGGCGTGACGAGGAAGTCCGCCGATTCCGGGCCTGCAACCTCAGATGGTCGGATATGTGCGGGGAGGCCTGGCACGAGCCGTCACTTCGGCTCCTTCTACATCGATGGGCAGTGGACGACACCCCTGTCGGAGACGACTACCCCGATCATCGAGGCCGCCACCGAGCAACGGCTCGGTGACCTGCCCGAGGCAGGCGCCAAGGAGGTGGACCTGGCGGTGGCTGCCGCCAGGGCGGCCCAGCCGGCCTGGGACGCAACTCCGGCCGTCGAGCGGGCCGGCCTGCTCGAGCGGCTCGCCGGGGCGGTCGAACGCCGCTCGAAGCAGATCAGCGAGATCGTCTCCCGGCAGAACGGCATGCCGCTGGCGTTGTCCGCCTCCGCCTCCGCCAACGTCCGCGCCGTGGCTGGCACACTGCGGTACTACGCGGCGCTGGCGCGCGGTGGCTTCGCCGACCAGGAGCGCCCGGCGCTGGCCTATCCCGGCACGGTGCGCCTGCAGCGGCGCCCGGTCGGGACCGTCGCGGTGATCGTGCCGTGGAACTACCCCCTCGGGCTTACCGCGATGAAGCTCGGGCCGGCGCTGGCCGCCGGCTGCACCGTGGTGCTCAAGCCCGCCCCGGAGACGTCGCTGGATGCCGCCTACCTCATGGAGGCAATCGAGGAGGCCGGCATCCCCGCGGGCGTCGTCAACCTGATCACCGGTGGCCGGCAGACCGGTGACCTGCTCATCAGGCATCCCGGCATTGACAAGGTCTCCTTCACCGGCTCGACCGCCGCCGGCCGGATCATCTCGAAGAGCTCATCACCACCTATCCGTTCACGGACATCAACCGGGCGGTAGCCGATTCCGTCGCCGGCGTCACCGTCAAGCCGGTGCTCGTCTTCTGATCCGAGCATCGACCGGAACATCGACCGGAACGTGGACGGGCTGGCCGCCGGCCGCGGGAACCAGGCGCGGCGCTGTCCGGGTCGACTGCGATCGTGTAGCGGCGGACCAGCGTGGCGACAACCTTGAAGCACGCCGCGTCATAATCAAGGTTGTGACGTAACCCTGATTATGGAGGCTGCTCAAGATGGCTGAGCTCCTACGGCGGCGCTGGGAAAGCGATCTCGGCGCGGGTCTGTCCCGGCGGGACCGACTCGGTTGCGACTACGAGGCGTACCTGCCGGACCCGCTGGTCGGCCGGAAGTGGCGTCTCGACGCCGCAACGGCGGCGGATGTCGCTGACGCCGAGGTCGCAATCAGCCGCCTCGACCGCGAGGCCGCTGCGCTACGAGGCACCGAGGTGCTGGCGCGCATCCTCCTGCGGGCCGAGTCAGTCGCCTCGTCTCGGATCGAAGGGCTCGAGGTCGGCGGCCGACGCCTCCTGCGAGCCGAGGCGGCACGCGGGTTCGACGAGCCCGCCACCGACATCACCGCAGTCGAGGTACTGGCCAACATCGACGCAATGGTGCGTGCAACCGAACTGGTCGGTGTCGGTGATCCCATCACGATCGCGTCTCTGCTTGACGTCCACGAGCGTCTGCTCGCCGCCGGCCACCTGGAGCGGCACGGCGGCAGGCTTCGAACCGAACAGAACTGGATCGGCGGGAGCGGTTACAACCCGTGCTCAGCCACGTTCGTCCCGCCGCCACCGGAGGCTGTGCCCGGCCTGCTCGAAGACCTCTGTGCATTCTGCGCCGACGACACTCTTCCGGCCGTCGCCCAGGCTGCCATCGCGCACGCGCAGTTCGAGACGATTCACCCGTTTGTCGATGGTAACGGGCGTACCGGCCGCGCGCTGATCCACATGGTGCTACGGCGCCGCGGTCTCGCCGCAGGCGTCCTGCCCCCCGTCTCCCTGATTCTCGCGACCTGGTCGCGTGCGTACCTTGCCGCGCTGGCCGCAGCCCACTACGTGGGTCCCGCGACCTCCGACGAGGCACAGGTGGCGACCGACTCCTGGGTCGCGCTGTTCGCCGCCGCCTGCACCCGAGCATGTGCGGACGCCGTCGACTTCGAGCGGCGTCTCGAGTCGCTTCGCGATGACTGGCTCCGCAGGGCCGGCCCCGTACGCACCCATTCCGCTCTCGAGAGCATCCTGCGCCTGCTGCCCGCAGCGCCGGTGCTCACCGTCCGCTCGGCTGCCGCCCTGTCTGGTCGAAGTCTGCAGGCAACAAACGAGGCAATCAATCGGCTTGTCAATGTGGGTGTTCTCCGCCAGATCACAGTAGGCCGCCGCAATCGTGCGTTCGAGGCATCCGAGGCCATCGAGGCATTCGCGTACCTTGAACGACGCCTCGCCAGCCCAGCAGGCGAGACCATCGTCAGCCCGCCCAGCCGCCGCGTACCCCAGAGGCCATGATCCATCCGGAGGGCAACGGTCACCTCCGCTGAGGCTGCGGCCTTCCTTGCCTTCTTGTGGTCGCGGATCTTGTTGCAGCTCTGATGATTAACGATGTCAGCTGCCGACAGGTAGCTCCCCACCTCGCCGAACGGTGTCGTGGCCTCTCGCCAGTCCGGCGCGTCGACACCGAGCTGCGGCCGAGGCGACGTGGGCCGCCAGGTACGGGTGGCCCCAGAATCGAGGGTGGTGCCTCGTCGTCGCGACACCATGTGTCGACCTGTCGACCTGTCGGACGCACCGACCGATCAGCCGCGTCTGGCTGGCGCAGCGGATCCGGCTGGCACGCTACGCTGACAGCGGGACAACGGGTCCGGGGGCCGCCGAGCCAGGGAGGTGCGTCGTGACCGCGGAGATCGTCCCTCCCGCCTGGATGCACCAGCAGATCACAGCGGAGCTGTACGACATGCTGTCCGAGGAGCAGTCCAGGGATATCGAGATTGTGGACGGGATGGTGGTCATGGTCCCGAGCGCGTCCCTCCAACACAACCGGCTTGCCAAGAAGCTGGCTGTCGCGATGGAGGCCGCGGGGGCACCGGAGTGGTTTGCCGATCTTGACTTCGATGTCCGGCTCCACGACGTGCCGCTCACCGTGCGTCGACCCGACATCGTCGTGTACCGAGCAAGCACGGTCGGGGTCTCGCCGATGCGCCCCGAGAACATCCTGCTGGTTGGTGAGGTGGTGTCGCCGGGCTCGGAAACCACCGATCGCGTCTTCAAGCCGGAGCAGTACGCCTCGGCCGGCATCCAGTTCTACTGGCGGATCGAGCAGTCCGCGGCCGGTGTCCCGCTCGTTCACACCTACGTGCTCGATCTGGCCGCGCGAGCCTACCGGGCTGGCGATGTTCACGCGGGTGTGGTCGAAGCCGCCACTCCATTCCCCGTGAAGATCGACCTCACCCAGCCATAGCACCAGCACGGCCGCGGAGTACTGACGAGGGCCGTCAGCTCAGGCGGTTCCTGCCCTGGCCGCAGCTTTCATCTGCTTCGTGCGTGCCACGGCGTAGTCCGCCGACCTGCGCCTATCTGGCCGGTATGCCTCCTGACCTCGGTGAACACGGTCTGATCTGGGCAGAAGCTTCGCCGTGATCGTCACGGGTGTGGTCCTGATGAGTCTCCCGGAATCCAACTGTTGACCGTGGTCCATGGGCATATGGCGGGCAGAACCCGGGCAGGATCATGAGGCGTCAGCGGGGCTGAGACCAAGGATGCTCGTTGGCAAGCAGAGAGCACCGGTGTCCCAGAGGATCACCGGAGGGTACCGAACAACGCGAGATCCCAGTCGCGGCGCACGGCGCGCTCGAATGCCTTCCCGCGCGCCAGCGGCCAAGTGCCCTGGTGGGCGCGAGCCTGCCCACCTCACGTTGAGTTTTCCAGTCAGACATATGCCTGGTCGGACGTGTCGTGCTCGATGCGGGGGACGCAATCGCGGCTGTCAGTTGTCGGTCTGCGTCTCCCATGCGGATCGGCTGATGGCGTACACATGCTGATTTTTACCGTGCAGGAACTCGGTGTGGTGGTAGGTCTCGCTGATCTTCTCGGCGACTCGGATCGACCTGGTGTTGTCGGCGTCGATGACGGAGACGACCTGATCGACGGCCAGCCGGTTGAAGGCGAACCGTAGCGAGGCTCGCCCGGCCTCCGGTCCGAACCCGCGGCCCCAGTGCGGTCGGGCGATGAACCACGCCGCCTCGACGCCGGGCCAGCCCGGCTCGTTCCACAGCCCGGCCCGGCCGACCAGCTCACCGGTGGCCGTTTCCACCACGGACCACAGCCCGTACCCCCACAGCGCCCAGTGCCCGAGGGTCGTCGCCATGTTCCGCCAGGTCGCGGACCGGTCCGCGGGACCCCCGAGATAGCGCATGAACTCCGGATCAGCCCACATGGTCGCGTAGTTGTCGATGTCCTCCGGTGCGATGGCGCGCAGCGTCAGACGCTCGGTGACGATCGTGGGGATGGCAAAGGTGGTCACCAGGTCGCCGCTCATGCCTTGGTGCCAGCGGTCAGTGCGGGGCGGGCCTGCCGTAACCGCTCGGTGAAATCCCGCACCGCCGGAATCGACCGGTGAGCGGGCATGAACATGGCATCCAGGTGGCGAACCCGTTCGGCGACCGTGTACGTATGGTTCGTTGAGAGCGCTGTGAGAACCTGTATGCCGACGGCCGCAGCCGCATCAGGTTCCGGCGCTGGTCGCAGCAGATGCGCCATGGCGAGGG
>NZ_CAKJTP010000057.1:0-2968 GCF_917627335.1 Protofrankia sp. CiT1
GTTGGGTCACACTGGTGCGTTCTCCGCCGAGGGCGAGCAGTGGCGGCGGCTACGACGGCTGGCCATGCAGAGCCTGCACGCCGATTACCTGCGCAGGTACTTCGATACCGTGGCGCGGGTCACCACCCGGCTGCATGAGCGGTGGACCCGAGCCGCGGCCACCGCCACCGCCACCGATGTCGATGTCGATGTCGATGTCGATGTCCAACAGGACATGATGCGCTACGCAGTCGAACCGGACGAACGCCACGGACCCGGCGGCGAGCCGCTTCCCGCCGGTACCTCCCGTCGGCGGCCAGGCAACCACCGACCTGCGGCGATCACGCTCTGTGGTGTCCGAAACATCAGGAATGATATGGGCGCGCTGAGGACGGGTAGCTTTGATGGCTATTCACCATAAATACGACTTTGAAAAAAGAGGCATCCAAAGGCATGTGTCGCCTTGACCGCTTGATTCCGCCCTGCGAACCAGCTCTGCTGCGCGCAACGCGTCCCACAGATACTTTCGCGGATCAGGCCGCATACAGGGTTTCCCTGGTCCGCATCACCCGGTCACGAAAGTACGGATTACGGATAGCCGTGACGCTGACGACATCCACCGGGCGGCCGAGGAGCCGCTCAAGCCCTTCCTTCAGACCGAAGTACGACCCAAAATAGTCGAATCCCGGCCGGACATCGAACTCCACCAGCACATCAACATCACTGGAGTCGAGGTCGAACGAGTCACCCACGGCCGAACCAAACAGATCGAGGCGGCGAATGCCAAGCGTCCGACACAAGGCCTCGATCTCCGGCCGACTCTCCTCGATCACCTCATGCACGGCCCACCTCCCAGTGCCATTCTGCCCGATCTGCGGCACGACCTCGCGAACGAGACCGTACCGCCGGGGCACGTGACCACGTACACGTACCGCCTATCACCCCTGCCCGGGGCTCCCTCGCGGTTCCGCGGCCCCATACACACAGGTCGCCGTGCCGTTACGACCAGATCGAGCGGGCCGCGATGCAGTGTGGATGCTGTACGAGCCTCCCCGGGGGCACGGACAGCATCCACGCGGTGAGGGTGCCGGGTGACTGTTCTACGGGGCGTGGGGGTGTCGGCGACTGTGTCGAGGTCACTGACTGGAATTCTGATCACCATCAGGACCTCTTAACTCTCGTGGCCGATATGGACGGCGAGCCGCGTGATCTCGTAGAGACGTCGCTGCAGCTCCTCCTTGACCTGGATTGCTGTAGTGAGCACGCTCCGGCGCACCGCGTGCCCTAACGTGACAGATCCATATCGTAGTATGGCTTCTAGCGACTGATCGCGACAGGCGACGGCGTCGATTGGCCCGGTCGAGCTCCGGGTGATCCGCTGCGAGATCACGGTGACCACCACCGCTGGCACCCGGCGCACCGAGCACTACCTGCTGGTCACGACCGCGGGCGGCCCGTCGGTCCCGGCCGCCGAACCGATCCGCCTCTACCATGATCAATTTAAGGTGGAGATGAGCCACCGGTGGTGCCCCTCAAGCCGTGGTCGTTTCTCATGTCTGGGTTCCTTCCTCGTATGGTCCTGTCCGCTCGGCGGGAAGTGCGCTCCAGCGGGCGCGGGTGTAGTAGCCGGGCGGGCGTCGCGGCGTTCGTGTAGCCGTCGCATCTCGGTGTCGTCGGCGACGACGACCCAGGACCTGCCGTCGGGGTGGCGCCGAGCGGTGATCCATCCCCGGTAGATCCAGGTATAGATGGTGGCGGTCGGCAATGGCACACCTCAGCCGAGGATAGGTCACCTACGAGCTGGACACTATCAACACCAAAAGTTGGCTAACAGAGTCAACGCCGGGGCCGTGCATCCCCCGCCGGGAGAGTTCGGCGACGCTCGTCACGTGCTGTATGTGTCGCGGGTAAGGGTGGATAGTGCCACTCGTAGATCGGCGTTAAGCTGGTTGCGTGCCGCGCTAATCGCGTATGTTCCTTCTTCGTCCGCTCCGCGCCATACAGGTAACGGGGCCGACCCGGAGACTCTCCTCCTCCCACCTGTAACGCGCGTGTACATGGCCGTGGAGATGCGGCCAGAGGTTCCCCAACACTTCGTAGGTGATTCGCAGAAAGTCTTCGTCGCGAGCCGCGCATACCTGAGCGACAGCCTCACCGAGAAGAGACAGGTCGAAAAGGAAGTCCATCCGTTCTGGGTGAGGAAGGTCTGTCAGATGGTTTGCCGATCCGGCGTAGACGAGCAGGCAGTAGCCAGGGAGATGCTGCGTGCTGCCCAGCACCGCCCATCCAGTGCGCATTCGATGGAGAACGTTGGGTTCCTCACCGCGTTCCAACGTGGTAAGCTATTCACCGCTCATATCCACGTATGGTGGTGCGGCAGGTGGAAGACCATGGCCGCTGGGGTGTCCGAGCGCACCGTCCTTCCCCCCGGACGAGTCCCTCGACGACCTGGTCGCGTTCGTCGGGCGGATCAGCCGTACGGAGAACCACGCCGAACTGGTCGGACCCGACGGATCGCGCGCCCTGCTTCCCTCAGCCGTCTACGAAGTGCTCCAGCATGTTGTGCTCGCGATGGCCCGCGGCCAAGCGGTCACCATCGCCCCGCACCACCAGCAGCTGACCACCCAGGAGGCGGCCGACATCCTCGGCGTCTCCCGCCCGACCCTGGTCAGGATGCTCGACGAGGGGCGGATTCCCTACACCCAGCCCGGTCGCCACCGCCGGATCCTGTTGCCCGATGTGCTGACGTACCAAGAACGACACCAAGCCGCGCGCGAAGCCGCCATGGACGAACTGGTCACCCTCTCCGAGGAGTTCGACGGCTACGGCGCGACCGACAAGCCGTACCACCGAACACAAGCGCCATGACTTTCGCCGCGCTGCTCGACACGTGCGTCCTGTTCCCCATGCACCTGCGCGACAGCCTGCTCCGCCTCGCGACGCATCCACCTGGCATCCGACAGCCCCCGAAGGACTTCCAGTGCTAACC
>NZ_CAKJTP010000057.1:3458-5565 GCF_917627335.1 Protofrankia sp. CiT1
ACTAAGCGTCACGGCGATCGTCTGCGGCGATAAACTGGGACGCATGGCCGACACGCCTCGCACGGCGACGCCCCGCTTCGAGCGGCCGTACACGGTCGCGGGAGACCTGGACCTGCTGCGTGGGCGTCGTCCGGCATCGTCCGCCTACCCGCGCATCTGGACTGGTCGGGCAGCGCGGAATACGATCTCGGCGCTCCCGGCAGGATCGTCGACCTCTACCGTGCTGTCCTGATCGAGGCAGCCAGCCCGCGGGACCTCTACGCCTACCTGGACGGCGCGATGCTGCGGCGGTTGTGGGCGCTGTTGTGGTTGCCGGTACCGCTCAGGGCAGCCTGGGAGCAGAGGTTCCCGGTTCTCGCTGACATCAGTCGGGCTACCGCCGCGTAGACCGTGGAACCACGGCATGAGAAGATCGCGAAGATTGCCCTGGCCGCCGGGGCGCGGTACGGGCTCGCGCTCGCGGGTGGCTACGCGGTCCAGGCCCACGGAATCGGCGCCCGCCCGAGCGGCGACGTCGATCTGTTCACCAGCTGGCACCACCGCGACGAGTTCCCACAGCTCGCGTCCGCGGTCATCGCCGCGCTCGACGAGGCGGGGTATACGACCACCGTCGCGATGCGGGCCGAGACCTTCGTGCGGCTGATGGTGACGGATCGTGCTGACGGCGCGGTCGAGAAGGTGGGACCCTCGGCGGACTGGCGGGCGCACGATCCGGTCCTGCTGGACATCGGGCCCGCCCCGCACGCGGACGACGCCATCGCGAACAAGATGTGCGCCCTGTTCGGACGGGCCATGCAACGCGACTTCCTTGACGTCGACGCAGCAATCATGAGCGGTCGCTACACGCGGCGGGAATTGCTCGACCTCGCCGCCGCGACCGACCCGGGCTTCGACCCGCTGGTCTTCGCGGACGCGCTCGGCGCGCTGACGCAGATCACCGATACCGCGTTCGCCGAGTACAAAGCCGATCCCGGCTCGGTCGCTGAGATGCGCCGACGGTTCGCCGACTGGCGAGCGCAGCTCTTGGCAGACACGCTCCGGCCGAGCTGATCCGCAGTGCTCATCGACGTCGACGGGCAGCCGCGCATGTGTATGACGGCGAGGGACAACGATAGCGCCCGCGAAGTGACACGACCGCTTCGATCCTGCGGAGACTGTCGTAGAACTACAGCCCAGCCTCGCGGGCCGCCTGGCCGAGGCGGACCGCCGGCAAGACCATGAACGTCGGCGACCAGGTAGAGGTGATGGGGTGCTACGTCGACGCCGGCTCGGCCGAGCCGTGCGGGCTGCCCCGATCACGGTCGCCAGACGGGCCGGAGCGTCCGGAACCGTCAGGCTGGCGAAACACATGTTCGATCCAGCTATCATCGATTATCGTCCGCCGGCCCCCGCTCCGGACGCATCCAGTGACTCCGCATCA
The DNA here is from genome assembly GCF_917627335.1 of Protofrankia sp. CiT1. Taxonomy (NCBI): domain Bacteria; kingdom Bacillati; phylum Actinomycetota; class Actinomycetes; order Frankiales; family Frankiaceae; genus Protofrankia; species Protofrankia sp. CiT1. Next base: position 4,879 of record NZ_CAKJTP010000057.1, read on the forward strand.
GATTTTCCCGGGCGGGGTCAGCGGGATCGCGTTCGCCCCTGATGGAGCCCTACTCGCCTCGGTCAGCAACGATGAACCGGTCCGAATCTGGGATGCCCTCACCGGTGATCTGCAAAGCACCTTCACTGGCCACACCGGTATGCTGACAAACCTCGCTTTCTCTCCAGACGGCGCTCTGCTTGCCTCTGCCGGGAACGATGGCATGGTGCGAATCTGGGAAGTGAAGAGCGGCACCATACATGCCACACCAAGCAGGCATATCGGCGTGACTGCCGTGGCATTCTCGCCGGACGGGCTCCGTCTCGCCTCCGCTGGGGGCGACGAGACTGTGCGACTCTGGGAGGTCACCAGCGGGGCCGCCCGTGCCATCCTGACCGGTCACGCCGGCTGGGTACACGGCGTGGCATTCTCTCCTGACGGAACGCTACTCGCCTCCGCAAGCAGCGATATGAAGATCAGAATCTGGGATGTCGCCACCAGCGGACTGTTAGCCAGCCTAGCTGGTCACACCGGCACGGTGAACGGCCTGGCCTTCTCGTCAGACGGATCCCTGCTTTCATCCGTCGGCGAGCATGATCATTCAATACGGGTCTGGGATGTCGCCGGCGGCACATGTACAGCCGCGCTCCGCGTAGCGGCGCCATTGTTTGGCTGTGCTTGGCACCCCCGCAAACAGACCATCGCCCT
>NZ_CAKJTP010000057.1:5953-19150 GCF_917627335.1 Protofrankia sp. CiT1
AGCGGGGGCCGCAGGCATCTACCTGCTCAACTACCAGAGTTGAAAAGGCACGATCCGGCCAAAAAGGCGAGAACCTCCAGCACCCAGGAATGCCACAGTGAGCACGCTCCGGAGCGCCGCGCGCCCTAACGTGACAAATCCATACCGTAGGCTCGCTTCCAGCGGCCGCTCGCGGCGGGACGGCCTCATTTTCGATGAGCCGATATCCAGGCCTCCTGCCGTACGTTTGCGGACGCCGCTGTCTGCTGGGGTCGAGGGAGAGGGGCCAGCGACGAAGCATCGCGAGGTTCTCACCGGTTCTGTGCCGTCCGCCCCGACATCCCTACCTACCGGTGGTAGGTCCAGGGGTTGACGAGTGGGACGCCCATGGGGGCGAAGTCGGACTCGTTGCGGGTGACGAGCGTGAGCCCGTGGACCCCGGCCGTGGCTGCGATGAGTGCGTCGTGAGCTGGGCGCCGGTTGGGCACGTGGAGCCGCGCCGCCGAGTCGGCGACGGCCTGGTCGACGTCGAGCAGCCGGCCAACATATGCCGGGAGCACGTTCTGATCGAGCCACGAGTCCAGGACGGTCGCCTGCCGGGCGTCGTGCCGCCGCTTGTTCTCAATGCCAGCCCGAAGCTCCAGCAGGGTGATGACAGAGAGGAAGGTCGCCGATGGCGACAGGGTCTGGGCCCAGGTGTTGAATCGGTCATCCCGCCGTTTCGCGGGCTTGCGGAGCTCGGAGATGATGTTGGTGTCGAGCAGGAAGCTCACAGGTCAACCTCGCGCGGCGAGTCCCGCGGACGCACCGGCTCGAAGTCAATCTCCTCATCCAGGACGAACGCGTCTCCCAGGATGCCCGCGGTGCCCGTGAGCCGCTGATAGTCCTCGAACGACAGCAGGACGTGCGATGGCCGACCGTGATCCGTGATGATCACCGGTCCGCTGGTAGCGGCCCGCTTGACCGCGCTCACGTCGCGGTTGAACTCCCGCGATGAGACCATGGTCATCACGATCACCTCCTCGGTAGGTACGTACCTACACTACCTGTTTCCGCATATCCCGCCCTGCCGTCCATGAAGATCGAGCTCAAGGCCGACCGCATCGACTCAGCCCTCTGGCCAGAGCAGAGCGAGACGGACAGCAACAGGATTCCGACGGAGAACGACGGCGGGGAGCCCTCCGGACCCCCGCTGCTGGCCAGCGGCGGACAGATCGACCTTGCCGGCCCCGGAGTCGATGTCTACTCGTCCTGGGTGACGCCCAGGAAGTACAACGTCATTTCCGGGACAAGCATGGCCACCCCACACGTTGCCGGCATCGCCGCGCTCTGGTACGAGAAAACCGGGCAGGGCGCACTCGAACTGTGGGGTAATCTGACCAGGGCGAGTTTCCGGCTTCGCGCGTCGTCGCTCGACGTCGGCGCCGGACTGACGCAGGCTCCGCAGTAGGTTCCGCAACGGTTTTTTCGCCGTTGGCCAAAGAGGTGACCCCCATGGCGAACAATGTTCATGTCACTGTTGATGACACATATCGGGGCAGTTTGGCAGAAATCGCCGCCGCGCTCCGGGCCAGGGGGATGCACGTCGATCAGATTCACGAGGCCATCGGAATAATATCCGGTTCCGTGCCGGATGCCGACTGGCGGTCGCTGGAGGCTGTGGCAGGGGTGCGGGCCGTCGAACCCGACACGTCCTTCCACCTGCCGCCGCCGGACGCACCCATCCAGTAACTCTCCAGCGGCCCCCTGAAGCGCCCTCAATCCACAGGTGCGGCCGGGCGCGAGCATGGCAAACATCCGTACCCGCCCGGCCGGCCCGCCCACGTCGCACAGTGCCGGTCTGCGCGACGTGGGCGGACAGCAGCCCAAGGGTGGGATCGTTGAAGCCCACGGGCGTCTCGGGGTCGAAGGCTGGGCCGTCTGGGAATTCCGTGTGGCACGCAGTGCGTACCGGCGAAGACGACGTCGAACGCGCCGGCCAGCCGGAGGACATCGCCGCGGCCTGCGCGTTCCTGCTCTCGTAAGGAGGCCGGGCACGCACCGGACAGCTTCTGGGCGTGGACGATAGGCGGAATAGACGATGGGCGGAATACCTGGAACCGCATCCGCACCTCCGAGGAAGCAGGCAGGCGATGAGGGCGATCAGATGAGCACTCTCCGGTCAGCCGCGTCCGGGCACACCTCGGGCGCACCCTCCGGTACGGACGGGGCCGGCAACGCGGCGGCGCACCGCGCGCTGGTCGCCCACCTGCGCTCCGCCTTGGCCACAGCCGCCCAGGGCGGGTCGCGGGAGGCCCGTGCCCGCCACGTGAGCCGGGGCAAGCTGCTGCCTCGCGAGCGGATCGACACCCTGCTCGACCGTGGCAGCCCGTTCCTGGAGCTCTCGCCGCTGGCCGCCTGGGACATGTACGCCGACGAGGCGCCAGGCGCGGGGATCATCACCGGTGTCGGGCGGGTGGCTGGCCGGGAGTGCATGCTGGTGGCCAACGACGCCACCGTCAAGGGCGGCACCTACTACCCCATGACCGTGAAGAAGCATCTGCGCGCGCAGGAGGTAGCCCTGCACAACCAGCTGCCCTGCCTCTACCTCGTCGACTCCGGTGGGGCGTTCCTCCCGTTGCAGGACGAGGTGTTCCCCGACCGGGAGCACTTCGGGCGGATCTTCTACAACCAGGCGACGATGTCGGCGGCGGGTATCCCGCAGATCGCCGCGGTGCTGGGCTCGTGCACGGCCGGTGGGGCCTACGTCCCGGCCATGAGCGACGAGGCTGTGATCGTCCGAAACCAAGGAACGATCTTCCTGGGTGGGCCGCCGCTGGTGAAGGCCGCGACCGGCGAGGTCGTGTCGGCGGAGGACCTCGGCGGCGGGCTGCTGCACAGCAAGGTCTCCGGGGTCACCGACCATCTCGCCGACGACGACGCCGACGCGCTGCGTCGGGTCCGCGCGATCGTGGCCAGCCTCGCCCCCCGCGCGCCCCGCCCGTGGGAGGTCGTCCCGACCGAGGAGCCGGCAGCCGACCCAGCCGAGCTGTACGCGCTGGTGCCCACCGACAGCCGGATCCCCTACGACGTGCGCGAGGTGATCGCCCGGATCGTCGACGGCAGTCGGTTCACCGAGTTCAAGCGTGACTACGGACCGACGCTGGTTACCGGCACCGCCCGGCTGCACGGCCACCCGGTCGGCATCATCGCGAACAACGGGGTGCTGTTCAGCGAGTCCGCGGTGAAGGGGGCGCACTTCGTCGAGCTGTGCGACCAGCGCCAGATCCCGCTGGTGTTCCTGCAGAACGTCACCGGGTTCATGGTCGGGCGGGAGTTCGAGGCGGGCGGGATCGCCAAGCACGGCGCTACGATGGTCACCGCCGTCGCCTGCGCACGGGTCCCGAAGTTCACCATCGTGATCGGTGGCTCGTTCGGCGCCGGTAACTACTCGATGTGCGGTCGCGCCTACTCACCCCGCTTCCTGTGGATGTGGCCGAACGCGCGGATCTCGGTGATGGGCGGCGACCAGGCCGCCGCCGTTCTCGCGACCGTCCGGCGCGAACAGCTGGCGGCTCGCGGGAACGACTGGAGCGTGGAGGCTGAGGATGGGTTCAAGGCGCCGATCCGCGAACAGTACGAGCGTCAGGGCAGCCCCTACTACTCGACGGCCCGGCTGTGGGATGACGGTGTGATCGACCCGCTGGACACCCGCACCATGCTGGGGCTGGCCCTGTCGGTGGCGGCAAACGCGCCGCTGGGACCCGTCCGCTACGGCATCTTCCGGATATGACCGATACGGGCCCGCTTTTTGACGCCGTACTGGTCGCCAACCGGGGGGAGATCGCGGTCAGGGTCATCCGCACCCTGCGGGCGCTCGGCATCCGCTCCGTCGCCGTCTACAGCGACGCCGACACCGACGCCCGGCACGTCCGCGAGGCCGATGAGGCGGTGCGGATCGGCCCGGCTCCGGCGCGGCAGTCCTACCTGTCGGTGCGGCACCTGGTCGACGCGGCCCGGCTGACCGGGGCGCAGGCGGTCCATCCCGGGTACGGCTTCCTGGCCGAGAACGTCGCCTTCGTGCGCGCCTGCGCCGACGCGGGGCTGGTCTTCATCGGACCGTCCGCGCACGCCGTCGAGGTGATGGGCGACAAGATCCGCGCCAAGCGGACGGTGGCCGCCGCGGGCGTCCCGGTGGTGCCCGGCCGCGCCGAGCCGGGGATGAGCGACGACGACCTCCTCGCCGCCGCGGACGAGGTCGGCTACCCCGTGCTGGTGAAACCGTCCGCCGGTGGGGGCGGCAAGGGGATGCGGCTGGTCACCGGCCCGGCCGCGCTGCGCGGTGAGCTTGCCGCCGCCCGCCGCGAGGCGGCCGCGTCCTTCGGCGACGGCACCGTGTTCCTCGAGCGGTTCGTCGCCCGGCCCCGGCACATCGAGGTGCAGATCCTCGGCGACGCCCACGGCCACGTCATCCACCTCGGCGAACGCGAGTGCAGCCTGCAGCGCCGCCATCAAAAAATCATCGAGGAGGCGCCGTCGCCGCTGCTCGACGCGGCGGCCCGGGACCGCATCGGCGCGGCCGCGGTCGATGTCGCCCGCGCTGTGGGCTACACCGGCGCGGGCACCGTGGAGTTCATCGTCGGGGCCGACGACCCGGGACGCTTCTACTTCATGGAGATGAACACCCGGCTACAGGTCGAGCACCCGGTCACCGAGATGGTCACCGGGATCGACCTGGTCGCCGAACAGCTCCGGATCGCCGCCGGCCGGCCGCTGACGATCATCCAGGACGGCGTACGCCTGACCGGGCACGCGATCGAGGGGCGCGTCTACGCCGAGGACCCGGCCCAGGGCTTCCTACCCACCGGCGGCACCGTCGTGGCGCTGCACGAACCGGCAGGTGACAGCATCCGCGTCGACTCCGGCCTGGCCGAAGGCGCATGGGTGGGAACAGACTACGACCCCATGCTCGCCAAAGTGATCGCCTGGGGGCCGGACCGGACGACGGCGCTCGCCCGGCTGGACGCGGCGCTCGCCCGCACCGCCGTCCTCGGAGTCGGGACCAACGTGGCGTTTCTGCGGGCGCTGCTTGCCCACCCCGGCGTGGTCGCCGGTCGCCTCGACACCGGCCTGGTCGAACGGGAGCTGGCCGGGCTCGTCGACGGCAGCGTCCCAGCCGGCGCGCTCGTGGCCTACGGTCTGGCGCGGCTGGTCGAGGCACAGCCGGCCGGGCCGGTGATCGACCTGTGGGACACCCCCAGCGGCTGGCGGGCCGGCGGCCCACCGGCTCCTCTGATCTGGCGGGTGGCGCTGCCCGCGGGCGGCAGCGCCGAGGTCGCCGTGACCCCCGTCGCCACGCCCGGGGCCGCCGGGACCGCTCCACCGCCTGGACCGCCCGGCAGACGGCCATCCCACCGGCTGGCTGCCGAGCTGGCCGCTACTGTCAGCATCCGCCGTGAGCCCTCCGCGACCGGGACGCTCCGCCCGTTGTCCCGGCCGCTTGGGGCGGGCGCGGTTGGGGCAGGCGCGGTTGGGGCAGGCGCCGACGACGGCGAGCCCCACCCCGCCACGGTACGCACCCTCGGCGACGGCTGTGAACTGCTGGTCACCGTGGACGGGCACAGCCGACGCTGGTGGTACGCCCGCGATGGGCAGGTCCGCTGGCTCGGGGCCGGCGGAGCCGCGTGGGCCCTCACCGAGGCCGGCCCCGCGGCCCGCACCGGCGCCGCCTCAGCCGGCGTCGCCGAGGTCCGCAGCCCGATGCCCGGCACCGTCATCGCGGTCCACGTCCGTACCGGCGAACAGGTCACCGCCGGCCAGCCACTTATCATCGTCGAGGCGATGAAAATGGAGCACAGCCTGGCCGCGCCTGTGACTGGCCAGGTCAAGGACCTGCTCGTCAGCCCCGGCGAGCAGGTCAGGATTGACCAGTTGCTCGCCGTCGTGGACGCGGCCGAGCCTGCCAGCACACCCGCAAGCGGGGAGCCGCCCGATGCCTGACACCCGCCTCACCGACGAGCAGGAGTCCCTGCGCCGCACCGTCGCCGAGTTCGCCCGCGAGGTCGTCGCCCCGGTGGCGGCCAGGCACGACGAGGATAGAACCTTCCCGTACGAGGTCGTCGCTGGTATGGCAGCGATGGGCCTGTTCGGGCTCCCCTTCCCCGAGTCCTACGGCGGGATGGGCGGTGACTTCTTCACCCTGTGCCTGGCCATCGAGGAGCTGGCCCGGGTTGACTCCTCAGTCGCGATCACGCTGGAGGCCGGCTGCTCGCTCGGGGCGATGCCGATCTACCGGTTCGGCACCGAGAAGCAGAAACGCGAATGGCTGCCGATGCTGTGTTCCGGCGCGGCCCTCGGCGCGTTCGGCCTGACCGAGCCGGCGGCCGGCAGCGATGCCGGCGGCACCCGTACCACCGCCCACCTGGACAGCGGCATGTGGGTGATCAACGGCTCCAAGGCGTTCATCACCAACTCCGGCACCACCATCACCCGCCTGGTCACCGTCACCGCCGTCACCGCCGTCACCGGCACCAGCGGCGATGACCGGGACGCGGACAGGACGAAGGAGATCAGCAGCATTGTGGTGCCGGTCCCCGCCCCCGGCTTCACGGCGGAGCCGGCGTACTCCAAAGTGGGCTGGCACGCCAGCGACACCCACCCGCTGGCCTTTGTCGACGTGCGGGTACCCGAGGCGAACCTGCTCGGCGAGCGGGGGCGCGGCTACGCGAACTTCCTGGCCATCCTCGACGAGGGCCGCATCGCCATCTCGGCGCTGGCTGTGGGCTTGGCCCAGGCCTGCGTCGACGAATCGGTGGCCTACGCCAGGACCCGCCATGCGTTCGGCCGGCCGATCGCCGCCAACCAGGCGATCTCCTTCAAGATTGCCGATATGGAGGCGCGGGTCCACGTCGCCCGCACCGCCTACTACGACGCGGCCGCCCGCATGGCCGCGGGACTGCCGTTCAAGAAGGAGGCCGCGATCGCGAAACTGGTCAGCAGCGAAGCGGCGGTGACCAACGCCCGGGAGGCCACCCAGATCCACGGCGGCTATGGCTTCATGAACGAATACCCGGTCGCGCGGCACTGGCGGGACAGCAAAATCCTTGAAATCGGCGAAGGCACCAGCGAGGTACAGAAAATGATCATAGCCCACCACCTCGGCCTTTGAAGATTTTGATCGAAACCAGACGCACGGCGTCGGTAGACCCGTCAAGCGTGCCCGTCAACCAATGCCCGGCCGCTGAGCACGGCCAACCGACGGAGATGAGACGATGCGTGACGAAAGCGACCAACGCCGTCGCGTGGAACAGCGCGGCCTGTGGTTCGACGAGCTGGAGGTCGGCGTGGTGTACGCGCACCGGCCTGGGCGAACGGTGAGTGAAGCCGACAACACGCTGTTCACGACGTTGACGATGAACGCGCAGGCGCTGCACCTCGACGAGGCATGGAGCGCCACCCAGCCCTTCGGCCGCCGCCTGGTCAACAGCCTGTTCACGCTGTCGACCCTCGTCGGTCTGTCAGTCAACCAGCTCACTCAGGGCACGACCGTCGCCAATCTCGGTTTCGCCGAGGTCCGCTTCCCGGCGCCGGTCTTCCACGGCGACACGCTCTACGCCGAAACAGTGGTCCTGGACAAGCGCCTGTCACGCAGCCGGCCGGGACAGGGCGTGGTCACCCTTGAGCACACCGCGCGCAACCAGCATGGCGAGGTGGTCGCGGTCGCCGTGCGCGGCGCGCTGATGCTGCGCTCGGACACAGCGGGCCCGAACACAACGGGCCCGAACGCGGGCGGCGGATCCACCGCCGCCGATTCGTCCGATCCGCCGACAGGCCCGGCCCCGGAGCTGGACCCGGACGTGGCCCGATGACCGCGCGCCTGCCCGGACCGGCGCTGCTGTTCTGTCCCGCCGACCGTCCCGACCGGTATGCGCGGGCCGCCGCGGCGGCCGACGGCGTCATCCTCGATCTGGAGGACGCCGTGGCACCTGAGGACAGACCGCGGGCGCGCCAGGCGCTGCGCGAGACCCCGCTCGACCCGGCGCGGACGATCGTGCGGGTCAACCCGGCCGGCACCGACGACCACGCCGAGGACATCGCGGCGCTGGCGGGCACCCCCTACCAGGCCGTGATGCTGGCCAAGACCGAGACCGCCGAGCAGGTGGCCGCGCTCGCCCCGCGGCAGGTCGTCGCGCTGTGCGAAACTCCACGCGGCGTGCTCGCCGCACCCGCCATCGCCGCCGTCAGCAACACCGTCGGCATCATGTGGGGAGCCGAAGACCTGGTGGCCGCGCTCGGCGGACGTTCCAGCCGGGACGCCGACGGCCGCTACCACGACGTCGCCCGCCACGCCCGCGCCAGTATCCTGCTCGCCGCCGGCGCCTACCTGCGCGTCGCCGTCGACGCGGTCTACCTCAACATCACCGATCTCGAGGGGCTCGCCCGCGAGGCGCGGGACGGGGCGGCGAGCGGGTTCACCCTGAAGGCCTGCATCCATCCCAGCCAGGTCGCCGCCATACGACAGGCTTTCCTGCCCGCACCGGAGGAGATCGACTGGGCCAGCCGGGTGCTCGACGCCGCGGCCCGCTCCCCCGGCGTGTTCAGGTTCGAAGGCCGCATGGTCGACGCCCCGGTCCTGCGCCACGCCGAGCGCATCCTCGCCAGCCGGGCGCGCTGATCGGAAAATGAACCGGAGCGTGGGCATGCCAGCTCAGCCCGGCGGGCCTTTCCAGCTCCTCGGCTCGGGAGAAGCCCGCGGGTTTCGGCATCAGCGTGGCGTGACCAGACTCGGCACACCGGACGTCGGGCGCAGCGTGATGTGGTTGGTGTAGGGGGGGTCGTCGACGGGTGCGGTGAACGTGAAGTTCTGGACCAGCCCGGCCAGCGCGATCGTCGATTCGAGCATCGAAAAGTGCTGACCTATGCAGCCGCGTGGCCCGCCCCCGAAGGGGAACCAGGCATAGCGGTGGCGCGCCTTCTCCCGCTCCGGCGTGAACCGTTCTGGCTCGAAACGCTCCGGCCTGTCCCAGAACAGCGGATGCCGATGGGTGACCCAGGGGACGACGAGCAGGTCGCTCCCAGCCGGGATGCGGTAGCCGCACACGTCCTCATCCGTGAGCGAACAACGACTGATGATCGGTGCCGACGGGTACAACCGCATGGTTTCCTTGAGCACCATCGTGCTGTAGGGCAGCGCTGGAACGTCCGCCACGGTGGGGATGCCGGCGATCGCGTCGGCCTCGTCACGGACGCGCTCCTGGACCGCGGGATGCCGGCCGAGCAGGTGCAGGGCATAGGTCAGCGCGGTCGAGGTCGTCTCGTGCCCGGCAAGCAGGAAGATGAGCACCTGGTCACGCACTTCAGCGTCAGTCAGGGCGTCATCGCTGTCACGGGCGTCGAGCAGCAGCCCGAGCAGGTCGCCGTACCTGGCACCGCTGGCCCGCCGCTGCGCGATTATCTGATCGCAAACCGAATAGAGCTCGCTCCGCGCCTGCGCGAGTTGCCGGTTGACCGGCGTGGGCCAGCGCAGCGGCATGCGGATCGGCGCCAGTCCGCGACGTAGTACCGCCTCCGCCAGCCTCCCGAACTCACGGCGGACCACCGGTAGCGCCTGATCAAGATCATCGCCGAACAGGACGCGACACACCACCCGCAACGTCAGCCCGGTTATCTCGTCATCCAGATCGATGGTGCCCGCGCCGCGCCGGCGCCATCCGTTCACCAGGCTCTCGACCTGTCCGCCCATGGCGGCTGCGTACTCGGCCACCCGCCGGGTGGTGAACAGCGGTTGAAGGAACCGCCGCTGACGGTGCCAGTCGGCATCCTGGCTGGTCAGGATGCCGTTGCCGAACGCGCCGCGGACCTCCCGGTAAAAAACGTTGTCCTTGCGATAGTTGGCCGAGGAGCTGGCGAGCACGCGCTGGGCGGCGTCGGGATGAAATACCAGGTATATCTCGCGTAGCCCGGGTGGCCCGACACGGAAGCAAACAGCGTCCCCGTACCTCTCGAAAGCTCGCAGAAAGGCTCCGAGCATGTCGCCGCGTAACTCGGCCGCTGATCCCAGCAAGAAGGAGCCCGCCGCAACGGGCGGTGTGCGCGCGGGCGGACTACTTGGTGCCGAGGTGGATAAGCTGCTCATGCCCGTGCCCTTCGTCGACGGGACCACCCAGTACAGATCATTAATATTCACTCATTCAGATCCGCTCCAGCCGCATCTTATACCAACACCGCCCCGCGGGATACTTACCAGCGTTTCGTCTCGCGTTCGCCCACGGTTGATCTAGCCACCATTTTTGATCTTGTCGTTTGTTATTGCTTATTGTCAATCGCGAGACGCCGTCAACAACGTTGACTATCTTGTGGATAGCAACGCGCGGCCCGGCTGTTCCGACCACTTAGAGGCTCCGGCAATAGGACTGTCCGGCTCGCGGCTTTCCGCATCCCGCCCGGCCGCGTTGTCCTCGGTCGGCGCCCAAAACCAGGGCGCCTTCCTCGGGCGCTCCTAGTTTTCCACGGTAACCGTGCCCGCGCCGCCGTCAACGACGAGCAGGCGGCCGTCAGCGATCATCAGCACGTCCGCACCGACACCGGTCACCGCGGGCAGACCGATCTCCCGCGCGACGATCGCCGCGTGGCACAGCAGGCCACCCGACGCTGTGACGAGACCTGCCGCGGTCGCCATCAGCGGCAGCCAGGCGGGATCGGTGGTGGGAGCGATCAGGATGCCGCCCGGCTGCCAGTTCCCGTCATATGGGTCAAGCACAACGGCTCCGGTGCCCCGCGCCACACCGCCAGCGGCGGCGAACCCCTGGAGCAGTTCGGCCCCGTTCGCGGCACCCTCGGCAGCGGCACGGATATCACGACGGCCGGGGCTGGCCGGTCCTCCCAGGGGGCGCGTCACCGGTCGTGCCTGCAGCCACAGCAAGGCATCGGTCGCCATCAGTACGGCGAACTCCAGATCCAGCGGCATGCCAGCCTCCCGTTGCAGGCTCAGACACGCCGCCCCGACAGCGCCCGTCGAGCTGGTGAGCGCTCCCGCCGGGGCCACCGGCCCGGCCTCGCGGTCCCACTCCTCGACGGCCGGGATGACCGCCCCCGAGACCAGGCGCTCGCCAGGCCCCGCGCACCACTCCAGACGGCCCGCGGCGGCCGAACGTCCGATCCACACCCCCGCCGCGGTGGGCTCCTGGTACTCCTGCAGCACGACAGCCATCCGCGGCGGCGCGCCGAGCCCGGTGCGGTCCAGGTAGGCCGCTGGGCCGCGGTCAGTGGCACTGGCCACGACCCGGCGGACCGCCGCCGGAACCTCCGCGGGCGACAGATCGAGTTCAGTGCGGAACTGACCGGCGAACGAGAACCGCGCGCCGTCCTCCACCGAGGCGGAACTACGCACCGCCCACCGGCCGACCTCGGCCGGCAGCTGGACGCCCTCGGCCGCGACGCTGGCTGCCGCATCGACGCTCAACAGCCAGGTGGCCGGTATCCGGGCGCCGAGGCGGACCAGGCCAGCCAGCCCGACTGCCTTTCCGCCCCACCTCGATACAAGATTTCCGGGGGCCCCGAGCTGATACCCGGCGGACAGCTCCTGAACGAGGAACGACAAGGGAGTGGGCAGTATCATGGAACGCTCCGAAAAATGCTCGAACAAGGCGCTGGGCACAAGGCGCTGGGCGCTGAGGCGTGAGAGGATCCCGGCGTATCCGCTGAGAACACTGATTATTTCCGCCGAAAGAGCTGAGGAGGGCGCATGGGCCGCGTCGTCGTCGTCAGCGGCGGCGGCACCGGAATCGGTGCCGCCGCCGCTGAGCTTTTCGCCGGTGACGGCGCCGAGGTCTACCTGCTGGGCCGCCGTGAGAACGTCCTCACCGCCACCGCCGAGAAACTCGGGCCCCGGGCTCACGCGGTCACCTGCGACCTGCGTTCCCCGCGCAGCGTCGAGGCCGCGGTCCGCACGCTGCCCGGCACGGTGGACGTATTGGTGAACAATGCCGGCGCCCGCGGCGTGGCGGCCGGCGGAGACGACCTGACCGCCGTCGCCGAGCGGTGGACGTCCGACTTCCGCAACAACGTCCTGGTCGCCGTCCTGCTGACAGCCGCGCTGACCAGGCGTCTGCGGTCGCCCGGCGGCAGGGTCGTCACCGTGAGCAGCCTCGCCGCGGTACGCGGGAACGGTTCCTACGGGGCGGCGAAGTCCGCGTTGCACGGCTGGAACCTCACGCTCGCGAGCGAGCTGGGCCCGCGCGGGGTGACGGCGAACGTGGTCGTGCCGGGATTCATCGCGGACACCGAGTTCTTCGGCCAGGACACCACCGACGACGAACGGACGCGGCGTGCCGCGCAGACCCTGGTGAACCGTGTCGGTGAACCGGGCGACGCGGCCGCGGCGATCCATTACCTGGCCTCGCCCGACGCGGGCTACGTGACCGGGCAGTTCCTGCACGTCAACGGCGGCGCGCTGCCGGGCCGGTGAGCGGTGACGCCCGATCCCACCGGCCCGAGCGCCTCGTTCGCCGATGTGCTCGAGGGGCTGCGCCACCGCCACGCGGTCCTGCGGCGCATCGTCCGTTCGCTCTCCACCGGCGATTGGGACACGCCCACGCCCGCCGCCGGCTGGGCGGTCCGCGACCAGCTCGCCCACCTCGCCGACACCGAGGAGGTCGCGTTCGACACGCTCACCGGCGGTCCGCGCGCCTTCGCGGCCGAGCTGCCGGCCTTCCCCAGCGCTGACGCCTTCACCGCGGCGGGATGCCAGCGCGGTGCGGGCATGAGCACGGCGGAGCTCGTCGGCTGGTGGGAGCGCGGCGCCACCCGGACGCGGGAACGGCTCGCCGAGCTTGCCGCCACGGAGCGCGTGGCCTGGGGCTTCGGTATGGACGCGCGGACGTTCGGACTCGCCCGGACCATGGAGCACTGGGCGCATACCCTCGACATCACCGATGCGGTCGGGGCTGACGCCGAGCTGGTGAGAGAAGCGCCGCTCGTCGCCGAGCTCGGCTACCGCACGATCCCCTGGGCGTTGCTGCGGGCGCATGCCACCCATCCGCGACGATCGCTGCGGGTGGAGCTGCACAGTAACGGCGGCACGGACAGCTGGGGCCCGCCCGACGCCACCGACGTCGTGTCCGCCCACCTCCTGCAGTGGTGCTGCCTGGTCACGCGGCGGACGCCCCGTCCCGGGCTGCCCGTGCCCAGAGCATGGGGGCCGATGGCGCACGACGTCGTGCGCCACGCGCGGTGCTACCT
>NZ_CAKJTP010000057.1:19647-27360 GCF_917627335.1 Protofrankia sp. CiT1
GACAGCAGCAGGTCACGATGCAGTTCCATCCACACCTCATGGAAGGAACCGCACAGGACACCGGTCACCGCGCGGACCTCACCGGCGCGGGCGCGGGCGAGCGCGCCGGTGAGCCGCGCCGGGTAGCGCGCGAACCGCTCCTCGACGACGGCCAGCGGGGCGAGCAGCTGCGCGCACCGCACCGCCAGCGACGCGAGCTCCTCGATGATCCGGCTGTCGTAGCCGGCGTCGTCGTGCGGGTTGGGCACGCCATCGCGCAGCTGCCACCGCGTGCAGCGTTCCTTGACGTCACGGTTGACCAGCCGGAACGCGTCGAGGACAACCGGCAGCGGCCCACGCAGCGAAGCGGTGGCCACCGGCAGCCAGCGGGCATGACGTTCCCGGCCGGCTGGGGTGAGGCCGTAGCGGTCGCTGGGCGGCCGGCACATCGCAAGCCCACGATCCACGCAGGCGTCCAGCTCAGCGGCTGGCCTGCCCGTCGCTTGGACGTACTGCGGGGGCGTCGCCGTGCCCATGACGGCAAGCGCGTGCAGCGCCCGGTCGACACCGGCCGCGCCGTCGACACCGGCCGCGACGATTTCCGGCCCGGCGGTGCCGCCGGAGCTCCGTGTGTCCGTCACGCGTGCTCCCCTCGTCCGTCTGCTGTGTCCAGGGACGCCATCCGGGCGCGCAGCCGCGGCATGAGGCCGCCGTCACGCAGCAGATCCAGCAGGAACGGGTCCAGCACCGTGCCGGTGGCCACGCTCCCGTCCGCGCCCGACACGGTTCCCGCCGTGAGGTCCACCAGCAGGGGGCCCTCGTCGGGGATCAGGTCGACCCGGTCGATCTCCAGGACCGGCAGCCCGATGTTGAGCGCGTTGCGGAAGAAGATCCGGGCGAACGAACGGGCCAGGATGACGCTGATGCCGAGATCCTTGAGCGCCGCCGCCGCGTACTCCCGGCTGGAGCCGCAGCCGAAGTTGCTGCCCGCGACGATCGCGTCACCCGGGCGGAACCCGTCGGCGATCTCGGGCAGCAGCATCGCGAGGCCGCTGAGCGCGACATCGGCCTTCGCGCCGGTCAGGGTCATGAAGCTGCCGGGGAACAGGACGTCGGTATCGAGGTTGTCACCGAGCCGCCAGCGGCGGCCGGACACCGTGATGTTCACCGGAGCACCTCGTCAGCGGATAACAGGCCCCGCGGATCAGTGATCATGCCAGTCGTCGCGCTGGCCGCGACCGTTGCCGGCGACGCCAGGTAGATGCTCGCCCCCGCGCTGCCCATCCGGCCGACGAAGTTACGGCTGCTCGCGGTGATCGCCGTCTCACCGTCGGCCAGGACTCCCGCCTGCAGGCCCGCGCACGGGCCGCACCCGGGCGGCTCGACGATCGCGCCGGCCGCCGCGAAGATCTCCAGCAGGCCCTCGGCGAGCATCGCGCGGTAGATGACCTTCGAGGCCGGCGTGATGATGAGCCGTACCGAGCTGGCGACGCGCCGATGGCGCAGGATCTGGGCCGCGGACCGGTAGTCGGTGAGCCGGCCACCCGTGCACGAGCCTATGTAGGCCTGCTGGATAACGACTCCGGCCACATCCGCGACCGGCCGGACGTTCGCGGGGCTGTGCGGGGCCGCGCACAGCGGCTCCAGCGCGGACAGCTCGACTGTGATCCGGCGGCTGTAGTCAGTGCCGTCGTGCAGGGTCAGGTCGAGGCCAGGCTCGGGCTCGCGCCCGACATAGCGCCATGTCGTCTCGTCGACCTCGACAAGGCCGACCTTGGCGCCGAGCTCCACCGCCATGTTCGCGAGCACGAGGCGCTCGTCCATCGGCATGGCCCGCACGCCCGGACCGCCGAACTCCAGCGAGGCGTAGGTCGCGCCGTCCATGCCGAGGTCCCGCAGCAGGTACAGGACGACGTCCTTCGCCGACACCCCCGTCGGTGGGCTCCCCGTCAGCCGCACCGAGATGGCGTGCGGCACCTTCAGCCACAGCTTCCCGGTCGCGAGGACCCCCGCCATCTCGGTACCGCCGATGCCGGTCGCGAAACTGCCGAGCGCACCCGCCGTGCAGGTATGGGAATCGGTCCCGACGACGACATCGCCGGGACCTGCCAGCCCGCTCTCGGCGAGGGTCTGATGGCTCGGGCCGTCGTAGAAACCGGTGTGGGTGATGCCGTGCCGCTGGACGGCGGCGATGATGGCGCGGTTGTTCTCCGCCTGCGCGACCGTTGCCGCGGGCACGAAATGGTCGATGGTCACGTACACCCGGTCGGGATTCCAGAGCGGCACCCCCAGCGTCTCGAAGGTGCGGAACGTGGGCGGTCCGAGCACCTCGTGGGTCAGCGCCAGGTCGATCTCGAATTCGTCGACCTGGCCGGCCCGCAGGGAACGGCCCGCCTTCCGGGACAGGATGCGCTCGGCAAGCGACGGGAAGCCCGGCATGTCAGGCCGTTCTCTCGGCCGTGGGCCCGGCGCCGGAGCGGATCACGGCGACCAGCTCGAGGATGTCCCCGATGGTCGACAGACCCGCGATCCTGGGGTCGGCCACGATGCTGATGCCGAGCAGCTCCTCGACACGGACGAGCATCTCTATCGCGCTGATCGAGTCGATACGCAGGTCCTCCACGATTCGATCGGACGCACGCAGGTCCCGGCGCACCCCTTTGATACGGCTGTATTCCGCCGCTAACGCCCCGATGATGTCGGGCGCGGAATTATCGCTCATGAACCCGTACCTCTCCTGATGTTCCGTCCACGGTCATGAATGTGCCGGTGGGAATAGCCGCCGCGCTCTGGTGGCCGACGACGCAGGGAATCCCGTACTCCCGGGAGAGAATGGCGATATGCGACAGTTCGCTGCCCCGTTCGGTCACCACTGCCGAGACAAAGGGCAGCAGCGGCGCGACATCCGCGTCGGCCGAGACACATGCGAGCACCACGGGCTCGGCGGGGATATCGGAGATGTCGGAGATGTCTGGATGGATCACCAGGCCGGTCGCCCGCCCGGGTGAGACGCCCTTGGCCGGCCGTACGCCGCGGCCGAGCCATGGGCGCGGGCTCGCCGGGTCCCGCAGGTCGAGGTGCTCAGGCATCTCGGTGGCCAGCGCCTTCTCGCACGCCTCGCGCCGGTCGTCCCACCGCCGTTCGAGCACGTCCAGCCGGCCCGTCCCGCAGATCTCCGCCACGGTGAGGTATGGCCAGGCGTGGTCGGGCACCCCGCGCACCACCGCCCACCGCGGGAGGACCCGCCGGAAGACGTGCAGGGTGCGCATCACCAGCGACTTGCTGTGTTCCCTGGCGGCCATGGTCTCGCCGACGGTGGACGAGAGCGCCGTGACGATCCGACGGTTGTGCTCGCCGAGCATCTCCACCGCGGCGACACCGGGATCGAGCACGTCCACCCGGTCCTCGGCCGTCCCGGTCACGACCTGCTGGCGCACGGCGTAGCTGGCCCAGGGCGCGTGGCCGTCCGCGACCTCGTAGAACGACGACGCGAGGAAGTCACCCGAGCCATCTGGCCCGGCGAGGGCGGCCGCGTGCAGACGCCGCCAGACCAGCTCGCGCGGGCGCGACAGCCACAGCTCGACCTCGTCGCCGTGGCGGACCAGCCGCCGCAGCGCCCGACGCAGCGCGACCCGCGCCGGAACGAGCCCGGCGGTGCTCAGGATGTGGACCGACCAGGCGTCGACCAGCACCGCACGGGCTCGTTCGAGCACGAGGGCGAGCATGCCGGCCGTGTCCGCCCCGCCACCCGCGGTCCGCCGGGCGTCGCGCTCGAGCTCGGCGACACGGGCTTCCAGCAGCCGCAGCCGGGGGCCGGTGCCGGCGAGCTCGAGCAGCACCCGGCCGGGCGCCCGGGCCCGCGCCCACCAGGGAACGGTCACGCCCGCGATGCCCGGTGGCGGTTCGATGTCCTCGAAGTAGGCCGCGGTGACATCGGACGCTTCGACGCCGGGGATGCTGTCGGCGAGCGCGCAGTACGACGACAGGTTGTGGTAGGGCCGACAGCCGAAGTACCCGACGAACACGTAGCAGCTTCCCTCCGCCCAGGCGCACCGTCCCCACACCCGGCGGCTGAAGACCCGGGTTGCCCGCTCCATCGGCTCGCCCACGAGGGACCATGACATCGGGGAGAGCCGCTGTGGCGCGACCTCGCCGAAGTTGCCCGCCGAGTAGAACCGGAAGAACGGGTGGACGTCGGTGTCGACGCCGCTCACCGCATCGCCCCGGCCATGACGCGGCCCCGGTCGCGAAGGTGCCGCCCGGTCGTCGTGACGTAGTCGCCGCCGCTGACGGGCCGGTCGCCGGGCAGGTCGGACAGGATGTCTGGAGCCAGCTCGAACCACGGCCGGCTGTAGTCGAGCAGTTCAGGGATCACTCCGACGCGGCGGCTGGCCAGGCGGAGCACGGGCCGCAGCGCGGGCACGTCCACCAGGCGGGGAATCCGCCCCCAGGCCGCGCACAGGTCGGTGTAGACCTGCGCGAGCGTCGGGAGATCCGGGTCGTACCAGCTCCAGGTCTGGCCGGTCGAGGGAGCGTTGAGCGCATTCATGATCACCTGTGCGGCTGATCCGACCTCGCTGACGTAGCAGGGGTAGTGGCCGCGCCGGTCCAGGTGCACCGGGCCGCCGGTCAGCAGGTACGGCAGCGCCGCCAGCAGGCCGTGGGAGGTGTCGAGGGCAAGCCCCGCCGGAGGTGCCCCCAGCACCGGCCCGAGCCGCACGATGTTGACTGGGAGATCGCCCGCGTCGCGGGCCCGCCGTTCAGCGCAGTACTTCCCGTACTCGTACCAGTTCCGGAACCGCTGGCCGACGAACAGCTCGCGGTTACCGACCAGGCCCTCGGCGCGGCCGAGCACCAACAGGGACGAGACGTGGACGACCCGGGTGAGCGCCCGCAGCTGTCGCAGGCTCGCCAGCACGGTGCGCATGCCCGTGTCGTGGACGGCGAGTGCCTCGCTCGGCGGACAGTCCCAGCGCACCGAGCCGAAGGCGAGCACCACATGGGTGACCTCCTCGCGGACCTCCTCCAGGGCCGCGCCGGACAGCCCGAAGCCCGGCCGGGTGGCGTCACCCACCAGCCCGGTCCCGGCCGCCCCCGGGCCGGCCGGGTGGTACCCCGACCTTGACAACGACAGCGTCTGGGCTCCGGCCCGGTCAGCGGCCACCGCCACAGCGCGGCCGAGATAGCCGCTGCCACCGACTACCAGAAGCTTCACTCGAACCTCGCCATTGCGGGATCGCCGGGCAGCTCAGCTGCCACGGGGCTGGCCGGCAGGCCGAACAGGATCCGGGCGAGCAAAGCCGGTTCGACCTGGGGAACATCTGTGGCGGGCAGCAGGGAACGCAGCCGCGTTGTTTCGTAGACACGGTCGAGCGCCACGTACCGCAGCCCGGTGAGCGAGTTCGTCCACGCCTCGTCAGGCCGATAGAAGCGGCCGGGATTCTGCGACAGCCAGAGAATCCTCTCGGCCGATGTCGGTACCAGCCGCAGCATGTGCCGGAACCGGTGCGGCCCCTGCGACCGGGCGAGTTCCAGCAACGCCCGCAGCGTCGGCGCGCTCTGTCCGCCCGCGACGTGCACGACGGCCGGGCCGTCGTCGTACGCGCCGGTACCGCCGGCCACGATACGCCGGGCGGCGGCGAGCAGCGCGCGGGCCGCCACATCGCGGGGAAGGGCGTCCACCCGCGCGTCGCGCATGGCGGGAAGCATCCGCAGCGGCAGCTCCTCCCAGCGCGCGGCGAGCAGGTAGAGCGAGTTGCGGCGTCGGGTGGTACCGGTGACGGAGTCGCCGACAAGCGCGGCGAACCGCGCGATCAGTACCGGTGGGTCGCCTGGCCGCCACTGCTCCACGAGCGCCTGCTCGCCGAGCCACTTGCTCTCCTCGTAGACGGTCCGGTGCCGGCATGGCCCCAGTGGTGTTTCGGGCACGACACCGAGCCGGCCGCCCGCGACGTAGACGGTGGACGCGTAGATGTAGGCCACCCGCCGGCCGTGCGCCTCCTGGAGCCGGCGAGCGAGGTTCAGCCCCTCGACGGCGCCGACCGTGTTCGCGGTGAAAAGCGCCTGCTGGGCAGCTGCCCAGTTCGTCTCGGCGGCAAGATTCACCACCACGCCGACGTCGGACAGATCGGCGAGAGCGCCGGCATCGAGGCCCCAGCCGGGCTGGCGGACATCGCCCGGTACCACCCGCCCGCCGCGGTCGGGGCTACCGCCGACAGGAGCACCGCCGGCCGGGCCGCGACCGGCCGGGTGCGCGCGGGCAACGACGCGCGTGAGCCGGACCAGGCCAGTGGCATCAGTGGCATCAGTGGCATCAGTGGCATCAGTGGCATCAGTGGCATCAGCGGCATCAGCGGCATCAGCGAGGACGCTGGCCAGGCCATGGCCGAGCTGGCCGGACATGCCCGCCACGAGCAGCCGGATCACCGGAGGCTCACCGCCGCGCGATAGGTCTCGCCGTCACCGCCGAGGCCGCCCGCGACGAGCTCCCACATCATCTCGTCCGTGCCGCCGCCGATGCGGGCAAGGCGCGAGTCCCGCCACATCCGGCTGAGCGGCGTCTCGTCCTCGAGATAGCCGGCGCCGCCGAAGACATGCATGCACTCGCTCGTGCACTCCTCCGCGAACCGGGCCGCGGTGACCTTGAGCGCGGCGACCTCGCGGACACCGGGACCGCCCGGCGCGAACAGCCCCGCGGCCATCGCGAGCACCGCGTGCCGCAGGACCGTGAGCCGGGATGCCAGCTCCGCGATCCGGATGCGCAGCGCCTGGCACTCGAACAGCGGGCGGCCGAACTGCCGGCGGTTGTGCAGATGGGAGACGGCAAGGTCGATCGCGTACTCGCAGCAGCCGACGACCTGCCCGGCCACGGACAGCCGCTCATAGGTCAGCCCGTAGGTCACCGCCAGCAGCCCCAGCCCAGGCCGGGCGACAACGGCGTCCTCACCAACCGTGCAGGCGACATCCATCCAGGTGGTGTCGAGCGACTGTGTGCCGGTCTTCACCAGCCGTTTGCGTACGGTCAGCGCGGCCGCCGGCACGGCGACAACACCCAGTCCCCCGGCCCCGTCACCGTCCATGCGGCAGAGCAGCAGGGCGAAGTCGGCCACCCGGCCGAGAGAGAGGAACTTCTTCTCCCCGCGCACCTGCCAGCCGTCCAGGATCCTCGTCGCGGTGGTGCTGACGCTCATGAGGTCCGAGCCGCCGCCGGCCTCGCTCGCGCCCAGACAGCCGACGAGCCTGCCGTCCCGGACCCCGTCGAGATACCCGCGCAGCAGCTCGGTGCGCCCGTAGCGGTGCAGGATGCTCGCGACGGTCTCCACCTGAAGGCTGATGCCGACGCTGAGCCCGGCGAAACCGAGCCGGCCGCTCTCGATGGCGAGCAGCGCGCCCCAGCCCGTGTCGCCGTCGCAGCCGGCCGGCCAGCGCCGCGCGATGACGCCCGCCGCCGCCAGGCCCGCGAGGACCTGCCGGGGAAAGCGCCCCGCTCGTTCGGCCTCGTGCGCCCACGGACGCACGACGTCGGTCAGGACCGCCCGGATCCCGTCCGCCGCGTCGGTCAGGTGTTCGCCGAACAGGCCCTGGCCGAACAGTGGCTGCCCGGTCCGCGTCGGGGTGGCCGCGTGTTGCTCGATGACGTCGGCGGTGTCCGAGCTCATGATCTCACGGCCTTCGAGGAGTCAGCCGGTGCCGCCGGGAGCGGTGCCGGCGGGCCGGTGCCGGCGGGGCTGTCGG